>JAPLVL010000062.1:0-21830 GCA_026397135.1 Candidatus Berkelbacteria bacterium | reverse complement strand
TCTTGAAAATTGTGTCAGGCAAGATAGGGAAAACGCCTCTTTGACCGATCAAGCCAGCAGTTGCAAGATCGGTGAGAAAATTTTCTATCGAATCTGTACCCCCAGCACAGAAAAGCGCTCCAAGTATTGCACCCGAAGAGGTACCGGAGACAAGATTAATTTTGATCTTCTGTTTCTCAATTTCTCTCAGAGCGCCCAAGTGTGCCGCACCGAGCACTCCCCCACCAGACAATGCCAAACCCACCTTCATTTCTCCTCCATTTTTCGAAGCGATTCCAACTGTTCACTCCAAGATATTTCGTCCTGTGGCGTTTCCAAGATACCAAAGCAGTGCGAGAGTTCGGGATGATTGATTATATTCTTGAACATTTCTAGTCCAATCTCCCCCTTGCCAATATCAGCATGACGGTCATGTTTGGAATTTAGAGCAGTCTTCGAATCGTTGAGGTGAAAGCCAATCAGTTTTTGAATATCGATCAACTCATCAAATTTATTGATAAAATTATTCAGCTCATCACTGTCTCTGAGGTTGTAGCCAGATTCAAAAGCGTGGGCAGTATCGATCAGAACCTTAACTCGTGGAGAATTCACACTTTGTATGATTTTTCCGATTTCTTCTATTGTGTCCCCTATAATATGACCAGCTCCTGCTGAATTTTCGATGATAAATAATGTCTCCTCGTTTGTTGCTGCCAAAATTTGCTTGATAGCCATTACAACCTTGAGCAATACTTCATCTAATTCCCTACCTTTGGTCGATCCCAGGTGAGTATTAACTCCGATAGCGCCAATGGAATATGCTTTTTGCATGTCATCGATCAGTGATTTGATCGACTGTTCATAATAAAAAGGATTCTCGCTCGCCAAATTGATCAAGTAAATGCTGTGAATAATGGTAGGACGAATTTGCGCTTCCTTGTTTAACTCTCTGAACCTAGCCACTTCCTCGACTGGGATAACTGAAGGATTCCAACGCTGTGGCGGATTGGCAAAGATTTGCATACATTCACAGCCAATTTCCTTGGCCCGAAGCACCGAGTCAGAAAAAGGTTTTGCAGTTGAGATGTGAGCGCCAAATTTCATAAATACTTTCCAAATGTTTTACTTTTGCTGGTTATCGTCTCAGTTCTTCTTTGTTTCATTGTGTTGTCATCTCGACCTGCCTGCCGGCAGGCAGGCTCTTCGCCAATTCTCATATAGCTTTCATCTCGACTCTTCGCGCTAAATTGTTTGTCATGCCGATATACATAACATCCGAAAGGCTGGCCATAATATACACATAATACGTTGTTTCCATCCAAGATTTCTCCAACCTCTACGAGGGGTCGAAATGACAATCTATTTATAATTTAAGTACTCTTTAATGGTCTCTTCAATGTGTGGATATTCGAATTCAACTTCACCTGGATCAGCAAAACGATATTCAGAATGTTCATCGGTTAAATTGATGTTGTTTGTATCAGAACAAATTACCGCAAAATAAACACAATATTTGACTTGATAAGGATCATCGACAATTTCAACTGAAATTGGCTTGGCAGAAGTAATTTCCAGGCCCGTTTCCTCTGTCACTTCTCGCTTTAGTGCTCCAAACCAGTCACGCTCATCGCTATTAAGCCGTCCACCAGGCAGGGACCACAGGCCGGATTTGGATCTTCTCAAAGCTAAAATTTTACCTTGATTATTTCGAATGAGTGCATACTGACCGACCCGTAAATTTAAATGATTATCTGCCATCAAACCTCCTAAATTCTACTGCTAAATTATCCAAATCCATTATAGCATAAAATCCGCGTTCAAGGGGAGCAAGCTTCACAATTTTCGTTTTTCCAAGGTATGCAATACCCCATTGTTGGTGAATATGGCCGCAAATATGAGCAAGGGGGGAATCAGAAAGCTTTTTGGCGGTAGGGGAGTGATTATCTTCTTTTAGATAATTGAAAACACCGGGCGGCGGAACGTGCGAAACAAAAATAGAATCAGCAATTTTCTTGCTCATAATCATGTTCTCACCAGCATACTGGCCAGCCCAGGAGGCAGGAGAGCCGCCAACGCCAGTCAATCTAATAGTGTCATCCTCGGGCTTGACCCGGGGATCCGCTCCACTCGCCTGGACTCCCGCCTCCGCGGGAATGACAGTTATTCCCCCCTCGAGTGAGGGGTATTTGGCTTTGAGACGGAAATAGGCCCTCCCAAAATCGTTGTTTCCCGGAACCCAAAAAAATGGCTTACCAATCTTATCGACTGCAAGAATAAATTGCTCCATAAACCCAACCGGTTCACCCATATTGACAATATCGCCAGCAGAAATGATTAAGTCAACCCCGTCATTTCCAACCAAATATTTCTTGAAATTATCAAGCTGTTTGAAATTGGCATGGAGATCAGCAAACAAAAATGCTTTCATGGAATTTGTTATTTTAATTCGAGAGGGCAAGAAATTATTTAGCAACACCGTCAATCAGAAGGTAACCGCTCATCGTTCTAATTTCAGTAACTGTAATATTTTTTTCTACTGGCAGCGCGTTGTAGAGGAGCAAATTTAGACTAGATTTAAGTGGATCAGCGATTTTCGGTGGTGCTTGGACACCAGCAGCTTCAATTTTGGTGACTTCATACTTTATCATACTATTCTTGACTTCTGGCTTGATTGTGGCCGAGACACTGACACCCCAGAAGGCTGCTGCAGTACGACCAGACAACACGATGCCGTTAGCTGTAATTTTCAAAACTGGTTTCTTGATTGCTGTTATTTGCGTGGTTAAGTCGAGAGAAGAATTTAATTCGCTCTCTGACACTTGAATTTCAACTTTTTTGCCTGTCACTGGCTTACCAATCTTGGTCGCAAGCATGCTTTCGATATTAACCTTCTCTCCTGCTTTCATTTTGGCATAATAATCAGCGAGAGGAGAATATCCAGAAAAACGAAGATAAAAGAGAAATGAACCCAATAGCAAGAAAATAAAGCCCAGAAACGCAAAAACTGAGAGCAATGTCACTGTCTCCTTCGGCTTCTCCTGAACTTGCAAACTTGTATCTTTACTAACTTTTAACATCGATTTTACGGGTGAAGGCCAGTTTCATCTCTTCTGAATCAAAGAGGTAACCCAAAGCTAAGAAAACAACCAGACCAATTGTACCAGAAACTACCACTTGAGTCAGAATACCGACGAATCGCGTCATATCGACCATATTGGAGAGAATATGATTCATCCGCCAGATTACTAGTCCCATTATAGCGGAAAAAACAATTGTTTTGAAATATGAAAATACTAAAGATTTGTTCAAAACTCCACTATATTTACGACGCAAATAATAAATCAGAAGTGCAGCATTGAAAAAGCTGCCGACGGAGAAGGCCAGAGCTAGACCAGCGACCGAGAGTACTCCAGAAGGCGTCTGTGAGAAAGATAATTTGGAAAGTGGAGACGCAATAGCGACACTCACAACTACGGTAGCGATCGAGATATACATGGGTGTCCGCGTGTCTTTGAGAGCATAAAATGCCTTCGACAAAAGAGGAATCATCCCTTGTGCCAAAACAGAAAGCGAGAAAGCACCCAGGGTCAACGCGGTCATCGTCGTGTCATTCCAGCTGAATTTTCCTGATCCCAAAATCAAACGAATGATTTGGGCCCGAAACATCACAAAGATTACGGTCGAAGGAATTAGGAGAAAACCAATTGCACTCAGCGCCTTGTTTAGGTAAAGAGAAAATTCATCTTGTTTGCCCTCAGAGATTTTGCTGGCCAAGGTGGGGAAAATTGCCGTCGCGAAAGAACTGCCCAAAACAACACTCGGTACCGTCTGAATATTATTGGCCAAATTAAAGGCAGAAATTGAACCAACAGCTAGAGTCGATGCGACACGATTGTAAAATGATAACATAATCTGATTTGCTCCCATCCCTATGGAGCGAGGCAGCATCAAACGCAAAATTTGCTTCAGGGATTTATCTTTGAGCGATAGAATAAATTTGTAACGATAACCAAGCCTGAAAGCCGGAAAGAGTTGAATCAATAGATGAAGAATCGAGCCAGCTACAACGCAAACCACAACCGCCCGAATCCCGTATCTTGGAGCCAAAACTGCCCCACCAAAAATAATTGAGAGATTATACAAAATTGGTGCCAAAGAATATGCAAGAAATCTTTTCGAACAGTTGAGAACTCCACCGATAATGTATGAGACTGAGAAAAAAATCGGCGTCAACATCAGAATTCTGGAATATTGGACGGATTGTTGCAAACGATCAGGGGAGCTAAAATTGGCAATCCAAGGCATCACTACTGGCATCAAAAAATACATAATAATACCAAATATAACCATAGCCACAACCGACAAATTGATCAAGTTGTTTGTTAGCCGGAACGCTTCTTCCTTTTTCTTCTTGGCCAGATAATCAGCAAAAACAGGAATAAAGGCTGCTGTAATGGCACCCAGAATTAGAAAATTGAAAATCAGATCCGGCAAGCGAAAAGAAGCGTAATAAATATCAAGATGATATGTATCAATGTTTTTGGTCAAAAAGCGGTCACGCAAAAGACCCAAAATATTACTGAGAGTCAAAGTAATAATTAAGACAATGCTAGCACTACGAATTGAATTTTCTTTTGAAAAAAGTTTGAGGAATCTTTGCATTTTTGTTTTTAGAAAATAATTGTATGAAGAAGTATGAACCTGAAAACGAGCCAGCGAATTTACTTCCGTTCAGCTTCAGTTTTCTCAGATTTTGGTTTGCTAATGCTGAAAAACTTACCAAATTCATCAGCATTTAGAGTTTCTTTCCTCAGTAAATCTTCGGCGATTGCTTCTATTACTTTCTTGTGGGTTTTGACAAGCTCATCAGCTCGTTTCTGACCCTGTGCAATCAATTGGAATGTTTCCTGATCGATCAGTTTGGCAACTTCTTCGCTATAATTACGATGTTCGGCATAATCTTTGCCCAAGAAAGGCATTTCCTCGTGGTGGCCATAGACTTGAGGTCCCAGCTTGTCACTCATCCCGTAATCAGTCACCATTTTGCGAGCCAATTCAGTCGCACGCTTGATATCGCTCTGCGCACCGGTAGTAACATTTTCTTTGCCATAAAAAGCTTCCTCTGCGACGCGGCCACCCATCAGAGTGGCGATCTCATCAAGAAAATGAGCCTTGGTTTGAAGTTTGCGCTCCTCTGTCGGCATATTCCAGGTATAGCCAAGAGCCATTCGGCGAGAAATAATTGAGATTTTGTGAACAGGGTCGGAATTTGGCAAAAGATGAGAGACGACGGCATGGCCAGCTTCGTGAAGCGCAGTAATTCGCTTTTCTTTGTCCGAAAGGACTCGAGACTTTTTCTCTGGTCCCATCATTACTTTCTCTATAGACTCAGTCAGCTCCTTTTGTGAAATCGTCTTCTTGCCATTGCGAGCAGCCAGTATAGCAGCCTCGTTGGTCAAATTCCGTAGGTCAGCACCGGAAAATCCAGGAGTGGAAGCGGCGATTTTCTCCAAATCAACGGCACTTTCAATCGGTTTGTTCTTGACGTGAACCTTCAAAATACTGAAGCGCTCAGCGCGATCTGGTAGATCAACATAAACCTGACGATCGAAGCGGCCTGGACGTAATAGGGCAGGGTCAAGTACATCTGGGCGATTGGTAGCTGCGATTACAATAACATTATCGGTCGGTTCGAAACCGTCCATCTCGACCAAGATCTGATTTAGGGTTTGCTCTCTCTCATCATGAGAACCACCAAGCCCGGAACCGCGTTGACGGCCGATAGCATCAAGCTCGTCGATAAAGATGATGGCTGGAGCATTTCTCTTCGCCTTCAGGAAGAGATCACGAACGCGAGAAGCACCAACACCAACAAACATTTCAACAAATTCAGAAGCAGAGATTGAGAAGAAGGGGACACCGGCTTCGCCAGCAACGGCTCGGGCCATCAAGGTTTTGCCCGTTCCGGGAGAACCAACCAGAAGAACTCCACGAGGAATTTCCGCACCAAGATCACGATATTTCTTGGGAAATTTCAAAAAATCCACAACTTCGAAAAGTTCCTGCTTGGCTTCCTCTGCTCCGGCAATGTCACCGAAAGTAATACGGCGATTACCAGTGAAAAGTTTGGCTCCAGATTTACCGAAGTTCATAGCCTGACGATTAGCACCCTGAGCCGAGCGCATCATGAAATAGATCAGAAGGCCAATTAGAAGAAGTGGCACCACAGTATAGAGAATAGAGTACCAAGCGACCGAACTCGAGGTGTCCGCAACATCAATTTCAACTTTGTCCGATGTAATTCCATAAGTATCCAATCCGACAATTGATTCCTTGGTTGCCTTCTCTTTCTGACCAGACTTCAGAGTCGCTGTAACTTCCGTATCCTTAGCTTCGATTTTGGCAACTTCGCCTTTGGCAACTTCTTGGGCAATTTGGGAAATCGGCACATCCTTGATCACTGTGCGCTTGGTGTAATAATAATTGCCGATGATCAAGACGAAGAAAAGTAAGATAATAACTCCGATAATCGTCTTGTTGTAGTTCTGTTTCATTTATTTCTCCTTATTTTGTAAAGTCAAAACAATTTTACCAGCTTCGAGCGAGATTCGCAATGAGTGGGGGAGGAGCTTAAATTTTTTCCCAATTTTGCGTTTCAAAAGTTGTTCCACTTCGAGAATTTGAACATTGCTTATGTCAATTAAATTGTCAATTCTGGAAATTGCCAGACGCAATGTCAGGCGTTGCAAAGAAGCTGGGAGGAGTAGCCATTTTTCATAATTTAGAATTATTTTATCTCGATTTTCTACTTCAATAATTTCAGCAAGCCCTTTTTGCGCCTCCCTTTCAAGATAAATATAATCATCAGCCATAATTTTGGCGTTGGCAGACAGAGTTCCGATCAGGTTGGGATTATGCGACATCAGGGCCGGAATCGTCTCGAGACGCAATCGATTTCTGGAATAGGTTGTCAACAAATTAGTGGCGTCAAGCCGAGAGGCAAGTCTGTTCTCCTCTAAGAACTGTTCTATTTCATTTCGACTAATATATAGAAGGGGACGGATGAAACCGGGGCGGGCAAGTGGCATACCCTGCAAACCCCGGAGTCCGGAGCCGCGAAGAAGCCGCAGCAGGAAAGTTTCGGCCAAATCGTTTTGATTGTGGGCAATTGCGATTTTGTCGGCTCTCCCCTCCCTCAAAAATTTTTCAAAAAAAGAGTACCGAAAATCACGCGCAATTTCCTCACTTTTATATAGATTAGCTGCCTCAGCCTCCCCCGTGATCAGCTCGATCCCCCGTTTTTCACAAAATTTTTCGACGAAGCCTTGGTCTCTGTCACTCGCCAATCCCCTGAGCTTGTGATTGAAATGGCATGCCAACAAATTGAAATCGTGTTTTTCCTGCAATCTGTATAGGATTTCCAAAAGGCAAATCGAGTCAGATCCCCCGCTTACAGCAACGGCGATTTTTTCTTTTGGCAAAATAAGGCTGTTTTCGGAAATAGTCTTCGCGACCTTACCCTCGATCGATTTTTGTGAAAATTTCAACATGAGTGGATCACTAATATTTCTAATCACAAATATGCAAAAAATTAGTTATTTGTACAATTCGTGATTCTTTTTTTTAAAAAAATCCGAGCGTCACTTCCCTGCTCGAATATAGCACAACCTATCAATTATATAAACTTTCGACTATTTTGGCCTGCCATGAGCGACGAATTAACTTGTTAATTCGAAGTCGAATGGTAGCAGGGGAGAGATTTGAACTCTCGACCCCGGGCTTATGAGTCCCGTGCTCTAACCAACTGAGCTACCCTGCCACACAAAAGTTTATCAAGTTACATGTTAAAAAGTTATCAAGCTACTAAAAAATTCATAAAATCATAAAGCCAATTATTCTTTATAAACTTTATGAACTTGATAAACTTGAAACTAAATTTTGGTAGCGGGGGTTGGATTTGAACCAACGACCTCATGGTTATGAGCCATGCGAGCTACCGGGCTGCTCCACCCCGCATCACACAAGGATTACTTTAGCAAAAATTTATCACTTTGGCAATGATTTACGGAGAGCGAACTTAAGTCCTATTCAAAAGGGCTCTTCCAAAAATTTTCGGGTCTTTGATTTTTACCTGGAAAACGAAAGACAAAATCCATATAAGGCTTAAATAGCATATTATTGTTAGCACCATTGGCGTCGAGCGACAATTTATATTTCGCATACAAGTGCCGTCCGACGTTAAATATACAACTGCGCCAACTATCGGTAACAATTGGCCGCATCCAAATATTATAGCTGTCGTCTTTTGTTTGATTCCGGTCATTTAATCGTAAATAAAGAGCGGTTTCCGGAGGGCAGTGTCCAAGATGATATTTCGCTGCTTCAACAACTAAATCAGATACCTCAAAGGCTTCATTAAATCCCAACTCTTTAGCTGTAAGTCGAATCGTAATAACTGATTCAACCTTTTGTTTCTTGTCTATTTTTAATTTTGCAATCATTCTCCTGGCCAGATCGCTAACGCTAATTTCGTTATCGATAAGTTCTGCCATAAATTCTTCTTTGTTTTTGTTGCCAATCCCTACAATCTGAATGCGTTCCAGTAATTCTTCCTCGCCACCTAATTTATCTGACCAAAATTTATATCTGGAAACACCCAATCGAGCAAGGATTGTATAATTGTCTATGATTTCACTGGCTTCGACTTGTAATTTTAATCCGAGGCCTGATTTCCCTTCTTCTATCGCCAAATCAAGATCGGATTTTAATTGACCGAGAATCCGGACGGAATGCGATAAATTTTGGCAAGAATGTTTCATAATTTACAAACTAAAGTTTGAACTCCGATTATTTCGGAGCACAGGCTTTAGCCTGTTTGAATAACCAAACTAAAGTTTGAACTCCATTAATATTAATTAACCATTAAATTGGAATTAACAGTTATTTTGAAATTAGCCGTTATTTTCGAAGAAAAATTGCCACCAGAGACGATAATTTGGTATTTGGATCGTCGGTGCTGCCATGCCGCTGTCAGCCTGCTTCTCTGCCTCGGTATCGACAGGAAGCGCTATTATCTTCTCCCCTGGCGCCTTGTAACCAAGTTTGGCCCGAGCCTCCTTCTCCCTGAAAGAGTTGGTTTGTTGATAATTAATTTCGTTCTGAAGTGAAACAATCTGGTCCTCCATCTCTGTCAGTTTCGCTTCGTCGACCGCCAAATCTTTGTTTGAATTATAATTGCTGGCAACCGTTTTGCCGACGATGAAGAGCAGATATACGACGAACGCAAAAAGAACCAAACTTCCAAGGCTCATCGGAATTATTTTCTCAATTGATTCTTTGATTTTCTTCCACATAGCAAATAAATACGGAGCCATGACTATAGTCTACAATTCAACAAGCTAAAGCTTGGGCTACGGATTATTAAAATTTAATCTGTTTTTATTATAATCAAAAATCCCCCCGACGTCTATCGGAGGGATTTTTCGAAATCTATGCTCTTACCATCTTTTTGATTTCTTGCGTTTCTTGGTCACCGTCACGGGCGCAGGCGCCGCAACTTCTACCTTCGGCTCAATCTTCTTGGCCTCTTTTTCCTTCTTGTCTTCCTCGTCATCATCTTTGCCGGCAAACCAGTAAAAATATCCACCGGTAGCTGCTCCGGCCAAGACGATCAAGATGAACAGAATAATCCAAGGAGTCCAATTCTTACTATCGCTCGTATCAGCGGCAGTAGTTTCCGCACCTTTGGTAATTCCAGCCGAGCCGTCGTCTTTGGGTGTTTCAACTGTAGCAGGCTCAGGATTTGTCGCGGCCTTTGCTGTTGTCGGCGTCACAGTAGCAGTCGTCTCCTCCACAGATGTGGAAGTAGTTGTTGCTGTAGTAGCGAGGGTGAAGTCAAGTATCTGTGTTGAATTATTGATCGAAAGTACATTTAGTTTCTTGGCGAGCACTGTCACAGTGTAGGCACGATTTTCTGTAACTTTATAATTTCTCGTATAAACTACACTCAAATCGCTGCCACCAGTTGTAATCGTATCGACAAGCGCACCGTCGATCTTGACCAAATATTGGTCACTGCCATTACCATTCCAAACCAGATGAGCATAATTAGCATCGCTCTGAACATTCTTGCTAGCTGTGAAAACAGGAGCTGGAACATTGCCTTCGCCATAGGCTACGAAGGTAGTGAAATGAGTTGTCCAGACAATCAAGTCTTTGTTGTCGGCTGCGTTAATTTTGCAAGCGGCTCCGGCAGCCAATATCGGTGAATCAGATTCAATATCTTGTTGGTTGAAAACACAAGTGTCAGTAATTTCAACGAAAGCTCCGTCTCGCAAAAATCCAATCCTCTGCCCTGCCCGACCGGCGAAAGTTAATTTGACCGGCTTGGAAAATGTCAAACTTTGGCTGCCAAGTCCAATTTCAAGAGCAAGAGTCGATGTCGGAATATCATTTGTATTGGCAGGAAGTAAACTTGAGTCAACTGTTTGTAGATTTGGCAGATTGACGATGCCATTCCAGCCCTCCGGCCCTGTGATTCTGGTACCTGGATCAATTTCCGTAGCAAAGTTAGTCCCGCCAACTTGGCCAGTTACGGTCACGCTCAGTGGAATTGCAAATGCCCCATCTTCCTCTTTGAAAGCAGACAAATCCAAATTGGTATTTTGGGCTCCTGGTGTCAATGCGATCTCGGCTCCTCCTCTCGCGCCAGCTGGCAAGACAACACTCTGCCCGTCAGAGATGACATTGGCTGCCGCATTCCAAGTAAATGACAGATATTTAGTCGTATGATTACCGGCCGGATCAGTAACTGTAAATCCGATCGAATATACCCCGTTGACATTTGCACTGAAAGTGAAATCCCAGCCGTTTGGATCGATAGTCAAAGTTCCAGGCCCTGAATATGTGGTCAAATAGGTCAATGGTGCATTAGCATCAGCTACAATTAAGCTAATCTTTGTCGGCACAGCAGCAGTCACAGCTGTCAAATCGCCCACCGTTGGCGCTGTCGTGTCGATCTTGAAGGATGTCTCCGCACTATTTGTATTGCCGGCACCATCAGTTCCGATCGCCGTCACTTTGTGCAAACCATCGCCCGAAACTTGAAATGGCCCGACATAATTGGTCAAATTGTCGCTATCGAGAATATAGGTCTTGCTCAGAGTGTCGCTACTCCAAGTGATTGTGACTGTGTAAATAGCGCTTGCCAAATCTTGGTCGGGATCTCTACTGATAGAAATAACCGGTTTGATCGAGTCTTCTGTAATCACAAACGGAAGTGCCACTGAAACATTTCCGGCTTGGTCAGTTGCCGTAATCTGGAAGTTATTGGCAATATTTTGAGTCAAGACAATGGAAAATGAGAATTTACCATCATTGCCTGCTGCTGCGGAATATTCGGCTACACCGTCACTGATCTTCACAATCGAACCAACTTCGGAGGTTCCACTAACTGTCTCAAAATCAGCATTTATCGGCGAGACAATCGAATTTAGAACTGGCTGCAAAGGGCTGATCGAGTCTTCCGTAATAGCGAAGGCCGCATGATTGGAAATATTGCCAACTTGATCGGTCGCAGTAACGATGAAATTATTTGTAACATTTTGAGTCAGATTTACCGAAATGGAAAATTTACCATCAAGCCCGATAATCACTGAATAATTGTGCACGCCGTCGCAGATTGTAACGACAGAACCAATTTCGGCATTACCAGTAATAATTTCTGAATCGGCATTTATCGGTGAAACCACTGCGTCAACTGTGGGAATACTGGGCGCGGTTTCGTCGATTTTGAAAGAGACGGTACTGCTATTCCCAGCCAAATCAGAAACAGTCAGGGAGTAGTTACCGTCGCCGTCAACAATATAGCCATTGCTAATCGGTGAGCCGTTTAGCAATGCTCCGCCCAAATTTGCGTCAGAAAAATGAATTGTCTTGGCACTATTGTACAATCCAGCATCCGAAACACCGGAAATCAAAGGAGAGATGGTGTCTAGCGTAATTCCAGCCGAGACTGGTGTAGTGCTAGAATTTCCAGCAGCATCCTGGAAAATGACGGAAACAGTCTTGGCGCCATCAACACCAGAGAGAGGATAAACTTTGCTGGTGGCAAAATCTTCCCAATTTGCGCCAGCGCCAAATGACATTTTGACAGCACTGTCAGCACCGAGAGCCAAATTGACATTGGCTGAATTTGTATAACCCGCGCCTGAATTAATTTCAATCGAAGGATTTGTCGGAGGGAGAGTGTCAATCGTAAATTGGTTCAAATTTACATTTGTCATGTTTAGGGCAAGATCGCTTGCTACCAAGGTCAAATTGTAAGTGCCGTCAGCCAACTGACCCAGTCCTACACTCTGATTTTGACCAAGTCCTGTGCCAGAGACAAGAATTGTATCGCCATTTTTGATGGCAAAGGCAGCACCGTTTTCGACATTGACAGTGATCGACGGCCAATTTTGGTTAGTCAGAGCCGGTACACCCACAACAACACTTGCTGTCGGAGCCGTCTTGTCAATATTGGAAATAGTCACAGTCCCATTTGTAATCAATCCAGTTGAACCGGTCGCTGTGAAAGTAAAGGAACCATTTTGAGTAAATGTGTGCGAAGTTGTATTTAGTGTGCCATCGCTTGTAGAGGCTGTGACAATAATATCCTGATTCGTTAGCGAAGTATTATAGGGATTAATTGTGATGACTGGTGCTTCCGTGTAATAGACAATCATCGAAATAGTGTCGACAAAAAGATCACGACTTCCGCCACTTCCGCGTGTTGCACTCAAAACAACACCAGTACTTGCATTGTTGATTTCGGCTGGTGTCCATGTTGTTCCCCATAGATCTGTAGTTCCGCCATAGGTCACGGTTGTATCACTAGTACCCCAAGCAGTAGCGGCATCGGCTTTATTATTGCCAACTACGGTTCCTGATTTAACAAGCCTGACAGTATCATCGGTCACTACAGATGTGCAAGAACCACTAGTACAACTCTGGTGTCGTTCAATCTTTGCCACAATACCAGTTACAGTCGTGTTTGTCGGTATGGTTGGATTGATACCGGTCGCCTCCAAATAATGAGTTCGACTGCCTGAACTGCTTAGAGTCGTGCCAGCATAAGTATTATCTGACGTTTTGGCATTTGCAGGGTTCGTCCATGCAAAGCTGCCGACAGTGCCATTCACGCTATTGTCAACAAACGTTGTCAATGCCGCCGTGCTGTTGGCTGCCTCTGCTTTTGATACGGTCATCATCCCCATTACGAGCGATGAAGGGATCGCAATTGTCGTCATGATCAGATAAATCATGCATTTTCTGAAGAATTGTTTCATAATCTCTCCTCTTAATTGTTTAAAATATATTAATTAATAGATAGCAAGTAAGTAAATCAGTAAGTCAGCAAGTCGGTGAGTCAGTAAATAAGTAAATGAACATGATGAACTTTACAATTTTATAAGCTGATAAGCTCCTTTCACCATCGCTTATTGTTTTTTATATTTTGATCTTTTGCTTTTGATTTCTGACCGTTTTCCTGCTTCAAGCGGCTCTTCCGCCCTTCCTCCTGATCCTCCTCGCGCTTCTTTTCGATCGCGACTGCGCCTTCGAGCTCGCCTTCCTCCTTACCGGTATTCCAGTAAGTGTATCCGGCTGTCGCCAGACCGGCCAGCAAAATGATGATGAAGAGGACGATCCAGGGACTCCAATCGATCTGATCCCCTGCTGGAGTTGTCTCGACGCCCTTGATCTGACCGTTGGCGTCGGGGATAACTGGCATTGAGACGGAAGGCTCGGCCGCTTTGGCTGTTGATGGGGTAATTGGATTTGGCAAATTGTCATTTCCAGTTTCGACTGTCAGGCTCTCGGCTGTGAAAATAGCCGTCTGAGCCATTTGTCCTATTGATTCAACCTGGCCAATCTTGGCCGTGACCAAAATTGTATAGCTACCATTGTTCAATATTTTGTACTCGAGATGATAAGTTGTGCCGATGTCACTGCTATTTCCCAGAACAGTCTCGTAAATCCCGTCATTAATTTTGATCAAATATTTCTCTGCTCCCGTCCCCTGCCAATTGATCGCCAAATATTGGCCGTCTGATTTGAGAAGTTTGAGAGTAGAAAATGTTGGATTTGCGACCTTCGTTTGCGAATAGGTGACAAACTGGGTCAAATGTTTGGTCCAGACGACCAAATCTTCAGCAACGCCATCGCTATTTGTATCGACCGAAATTTTGCAGTCGCCGCCAGAGGCTAGCAAGTCAGCTACCTCTTGCGTGTCGGCACTACATCTCTCCTTGATTGGAACAAATTTGCCATTGATAATTTCAGCCGAAGAGCGTGATCAAAAATCAGCGACGAATCAGAGAGGCCTACTGTGAAACTGTTTTTAATAGTTGGGAAAAATCCGGCATCCCCTACAACTTCCAAATTGCTGATAGAAACTATTTGGGGCAAATTAATATCGCCACTCCAACCTGTCGGCCCAGAAATCTTGGTCCCTTTTGGCAATTCCAGCGTAATATTTCCATCTGAAGTTGCAGAATTGATTTCAATATTTCCCGGGACGGTTGCTACCCCGAGAGTGTCCATCGTCGGCCAGAAATTGAGAATTCCATTCTGGATGCCAAGTGGAACATTTACTACTGAATTATTATTAAAATTATTGCCAACCAAGACTTCCTGCGAAGTTGCTGTCAATGTCAAATCGGAGTCAAGGGAAAGCTGCTCTGGCGTGCGAAAAATTGTCCGAGCAATGATTGGATCAGAGATGTTGCCAAAAGAATCTTCCAGCTGCAAATAGATCGATTTCCGGCCGAAGCCGTCGCTAATCTGCCAGTTTTTGGACGGAGCGAAATTTTCCCAAGTAGAATAATTGATTTCATCATTTGAAAAACGCATTGAGACAATTCCGCTCTCATCGATTCCACCAATTGATAATGTTTGGTTGATCTGGTCAGTAATTCCGTTGCCATCAGTAATTTTCAGAGTCACAGTCGGCTTGTTTTGATCCACTCCATGAATCGTCAAGTTGAAATTAACTGCATAATTTTGGCTATCCGCTTCAACATGGCCAAACAAATTGATTTTGCTAATCGGAAAATCAGCGTTTATAAAGAAATCAACATTTCGACCCAGAATATCTCTAGAAGCTGCATCAGCTAATTTCACTTGGCCATCTACTTGCTGATAGAGATAAAGGAGCGGCTGTTTGCCCGCGACCACATCCCTGTAATAATCCTTGAAGCTTTGAGTCAAATCTGCTCTGGCAGCAAAATAATTATTGAGTGTGGCGGCATCGACATTACTCTCGGTTACATAGAGGCCGAAGTAGTCACCATCAAGTGTGTCAAATGTTTTCTCACTTGTACTGCCAGCAAATTGGATTTTATAAACATTATTCGGCTGTCTGTCGGTAAAAATCCGGTAACCCGATTTTTGATCTCCCAAAAGCGGATACGAGAAACCATTTGGGCTGGTAATATTGTAGGCCAAGTTTTGAATTAACACTTCACTCTGGTCTGCCTCAATCAGGTTCACTGGCACAGTGTTGCCATCACCCAAGTCCAGATCGAGAGTCGAGAAATTAATTTTAGGGACGACGAAATTCAGTGTTCCGCCAGAATAATTTTCAGAGAGAATCTCACCTGCTTTGGCAAGTCTGCCATCGATCAAAATCACAGGCAAAGTGCCGTCAGCAAAATCAAGATTGTACATGTATATTGAAGCGCCGATTTGGCTCATAATCTCGTTCTTGTTCGAAATGACAACCTGACCGCTGTTTAGCCCGATCACGCCGACCAGATTGCAAAAAAGATCAAGATTATTCAAGTTCAGAGGAGTTTGATCGAAAATGATTTCAGATTTGCCAGCAGAGAGAAAGTATAAGCCACTCACATTACTAGGATCGGGAAAACTGGCCAAATTTGTGGAGATGCCCTGACTTGAGAGATCACTGGCAATCGAAGTAAAATTTAATAAGGAATCGTTGAACCAGTTCTTGCTTGGGCTAGAATTTGTAAGCCAATTTCCGGTCTCAAATTGGTAAGCAATAGTCTCTCCCTGGACCGGTGCCGCCGCAACTGTTGACTGATTATATGGAGTGGCAACGCTTCCATAGCTTACTCGGTCAATCAGTGTACCCATGCTCATCGTACCTTGATATAGTCCGATCGAATCACCATCATTGTTTAATTTGGCAGAATGAATGTCGAAGGTCACAAGGCCGCGAGCCGGAATCTGTCCAACCAGAGTTTGGAGAAGATTCTCCTTCGGATTTGAATCTGGTGAAGATAGTTCTGTCAAAGTCCAACCGCTCAAATCTATAGTAGAATTTGTCTGATTGAAGAGCTCAACCCATTCATTTCCACTCGAAGGATTGGGCATAACCTCATCAATCATGACAGGGGCAGAATTGGCCGCTTTGGCTAGTCTGGTATCGCCAAGAAATGCCGCCAGAGGCAGAGACATTACTATAGAAAGAGAAAAAATAAGCAACTTTTTAGACAAATTCTTCATTCCACTCCAATCTTTATTTACAGCAAACCTGAGTTTTCTTCCAAAAACAAATATTGACAAAAGAAAGACCATTAAATGACCCAAAATATTGAGAAACGCTATAATAGCTAACTATAAATTGTTACGAATACATAAGTCCAGCAAACAGAAAATTCACTTCTCACTAACACTGTCCCAAACTTTTGGCTTAAGACATTTGACCTAGAAGAGTTGACCGTTTGCCCATGAATAATCATACTTTTTCATACTTTTTCCATAAGCGATCTCGTCTTCTTGGTGCGCTATTAGTATATAGGAAGGGGTACCCAAGTCAACATAATTAAAAAGTGGCTTTGGGAGTTATTTTCGTATAGTTATCCACAAGTAAGTAAAATCGAGAAACAAAAATATTACTTGCCGAAATGCAAAACTTCTGAAATTTGATCAATCAAACTAGTTAACACTTCAAGAATAGCCGGCTTCTTGCGGCCGAACATATTGGTCACCATCACTGTTTGTTCTTCACTTCCATTGACTGTGTATGCACCCTTGACTACACCAATTCCCATATCCTCGTAGTCAGGATTCAAAATATTAGCACGGTGGGCTGGCGAATTCATCCAGGCTTGCACTGTTCCTTCGGATGTATCAAAATTCATAGCCAAATTTTCACCAGCATAAAGATAGTTGTATCCTGAACTCAAAATAAAATCCCAAGGAGTAAGGCCAAAGGCATAATGCTCAAAATAGTTGCGGGTAACCATATCTTTTGACTTAGAGGTAGCAGCACTGTCGAGTTGGCTGTCAACTACCAGCGGTTTCAATCCATTATACATACGCTCTTTGTTCACCAAGTACTCCAAATTTTGTGGGGTAATAGGTGAAGCAAAAGCCTTCGAAGTTATACCGAATACAACAACAAGCCCCATAACGGAGAGAAGGACTTTTTGACTAATTTTTTGTTGGTTTTTATTCATTTGAAAAGTATGATTTTTTCATACTTAATTTAGAAATTATATAATTGTATCAAATACAACACAATTTGTCAAGTGTTATTCTGAAAATTGCATGTTGTAATAATATTTAGATAAAACCTGACCATTGTAATAGTAAATGGTTTTTGATAGATTTAGATTATTCTTAATAATTTATTTCTTGAAATTATTAAGGTGTATTTATGGGCCCGTAGCTCAGTGGTTAGAGCAGGCGGCTTCACTTAACAATGAGACTAAATTCAAATTTGGATTATGTAATTCAACGTGACAGTTGTTACAAACCAGTACACACTTTTTTACCTCTGAGAGAACTTTGTCGTAAGTTCTGTTTGAAAGAGACCTTGCGTCGAGTTGAAACTCTTTGGTTAAGTTTGTATGGTGGAATGTTAGTCATTTTGTTCATAATCAAATTATTCAATGGGTATGTTTCATTGGAAAGGGGCTGCTTATTGGGAAACTAATAAGTGAATCCTGTCAAATTCGGGGAAACCTTCGCAAACGATGGCAATCCCGAGCCAAGCCCTCTGAATTTTCAGCGGGAAGGTGTAGAGACTGGACGGCAGGTACCCATAACAGGGTAAAGGGACAGTCCAAACCATAAACTTGAAAAAGGCGATGAAAGTCGTAATGGCAAGCATAACCGCTTGGTCGCTGGTTCGATCCCAGCCGGGCCCACCATAAACAAAACTGTCATGTATTTTACATGATTTTTTTGTTTTATTTCTTGTCAAATTTTGATGAATAGTTTAAAATATAATAAATAATTAACATTTGGCATAACATGACTCACAAAACATCTAAGGTAATTTTTGTTGTTTTAGTTTTTGTGGCTTTTTTTGTTTTGGCTGCGGCCGTACTACTAGTTTCCTATCAAAAAGTTTATGCCAACAAGATTTACCGAAACATTCGATATGCCGATATAAATCTCTCTGGTCAAAGTCTTGGTAACGCCGAGGTTATCTTGAGCAGTCATTTCCAACAAATACTGAAGAAGGAAATTACGATCAAGACGGCTAACAAAGAGGTCAAGGTTGCCTTGGCCGACACCGGAATTGCCTTTGATCCCAAGCAGATCGCAGAGACAAGCTATCGAATCGGCCGAGCCGACGATTTCCTAAATAATCTGATCTCTTCAGGGAAAACCGTCATTAAGACATACGATATTTCCGCTCAGCCTATAATTGATCCTGATAAATACAAACAGTTCCTCAATGTCGCGATTGCACAGCTCAATATCCAACCTGCCGATGCCAGTTTGAAAATAGAAAACGGTGAAATCAAATTGACTGACGCGGTGGTTGGTCAAGTTGTCCAGGTAGATGATCTGGCAAATGAAATAATTGCAGCTGTGAACAACAACCAAAACACTATTAATGTCACGACCAAAGAGGTTCAACCCGCTGTTGCGAACGAAAGTTTTGCAGCTGCTCAAGCTCAAGCACAGACTTATCTCTCAGAAAATATTACCTTGACTTACAACAACAAAACTTATACACCGTCTAAGACTGACATTGGCACTTGGATTGAATTTGCAAACAAAGACGGTGTAATCTCTGCTGGATTGAACAATGACAATATCACTGCCTATCTAAGTACAGTCGCTCAGAATTTTGAAGTGAAAAGAGTTGACCAAAAAGTCGATGCCAATACCGGCGCTGAAATATCAGCTGGCAAGCAGGGTGTGTATTTGAACAAAACTCAGGCTGTTGCTGAGCTGACAAGACAAATGGCTCTCGGAGCGGCCGTGGTCAAAGTTGCATTGGCCACCACGACCGAAGATCCCAAAGTATTAAAGGTAAATAATTCCGACAATGTCGAAACAGGTCGTTTCGAAGGCAAATACATCGATGTCAATCTATCAACCCAGAGACTCTGCCGGCTCGAAGGACAAACAGTTATCAGTTGCTACACAATTTCTTCCGGAAAAGCCTCCACGCCAACAGTTCAAGGTACTTTCGCCATCCAGAACAAGAGTCCACGCGCCTGGTCTGCCGCTCACGGCCTCTGGATGCCGTGGTGGGAAGGATTTGACGGCCCTTATGGTATTCACGAACTGCCAGAGTGGCCAAACGGCTATAAAGAAGGTGAAGCCCACCTGGGCACACCTGTCTCCCACGGATGTGTTCGTCTTGGCATCGGCGCTGCCGAGGAAGTCTATAACTGGACGGAGATCGGGACACCAGTTTATATCCATACTTAAACAATCCACAATTAAGAACTAAGAATTAAGCAAACAGTTATTTTGTTCAAAAAACGGCCAGAGAATGGTCGTTTTTTGAACATTATTGATGACAAAGCCGATGCAATTAATTCTTCTGGCCGCGAAGCCGAAACATAAACTCATCAAAGAGAAGAAACTCAGTCGAGTGATCTGCCCAGTAGGTATGAAGCTGCAAAAAGTGAATACTGTGAATATCAGTTGCATAACTAATGTAAAATATTCTGGGCTCGTCTCTTTGATCCATAATTGTGTTCATGGCAATACAGCACCGACACTTATCTAGGTGTTCAGTATTTTTTATCCTTAGGTAGGGCCCCACTTCAGCAGGACAAAACTCTAATCCGAGCTCGAAGGCTCGGGCAAAGAGCTGATCGGCAGTCGGACGATCACCGTCACCGGTAAAGCCAAGGTCACTGACTTTTAGACGGATCGTTTGGATGTTTTTCTGATTCTGGACTAGCTTTTTAAATTCCTCGCTTTGATACATTTTGTTTAGCAAAGATTGGGCTTTATTATCGATCTGGAATTTACAATTGCCAGTCTCGGGGTCAACAGCTTCGAGTTTGGCCTGGAGTTCCTCGGCAGTGTCACCTCCAATTGTCAGAGCAGAAATTCTACTCTCTAATTCTTCATTGCTTCCAACCTGTTCAACAAGGAAATTGTAGGTTTCTAAACCAAGGTTTTCGATTAATATAGCTGTTTTGAGCGATTCGATGATTTCAATTATTTGTCTCTGGCAGGCTAGTCCTCTCGCAGCATCTGGCTTCTCATCTCTCAACGCCAAATCAAGGTCGGATTTTTTCCGACCAATTTCGAGAATTTGTGAATTCATTTTATTGAACAATGGTGGAGGTAATTGTGAAACTGTCGCCCTTCTTGAGCTCGCCGGTCAAAATCTTCTGAGCCAGAAGGTTCTCGATCTTTTCCTGAATTGTTCGCTCCATCGGCCGAGCACCCATCTCTGGGTCAAACCCGGCTTTGGCCAGGACGGCTAGAGCATCTGGATCGACAGTTAGCTTGATATCTTTGTTTTGCAAGACTGATTTCTCCAAACCTTCAATCATCTTCTTGGCTACTTCAACGATCTGGTCCTCCGAGAGCGGTGAGAAGGAAATAACTTGGGTGAAGCGGTTGATAAACTCTGGGCGAAAAATATTGTTGTTGACAATGTAATCAATCAAAATGGCGCGGTTTTTCTCGAAATCCTGACCATTTCGGACGCTGTCTCGGATTACCTTGGCTCCAGCGTTGGAAGTAACAATGATGATGGAATCAGTAAAGGAAACTTTGCGGCCATTTGAATCAGAGAGAAAACCTTCGTCCAGTATTTGTAAAAACAGGTTGAGAATATCTGGATGTGCCTTCTCCACCTCGTCGAAAAGGACGAGAGCAAATGGCTTTTCGTTCATGGCTGTGACTAGATTTCCCTGCTCTTTCTGCCCGCGCTGACCGATCAAACGGTAAATGTCATCTTTGTTTTGGTATTCTGACATGTCGAATCGGACAATATGATCCTCGCCACCAAAGTAAACTTCGGCCAAAGCTTTGGCTGTCGCCGTCTTTCCGACACCGGTAGGCCCCAAGAAGAGGAAGGATCCGATCGGTTTGCGGGAATCTGAAATCTGACTCCTGGATCGGCGCAGAGCATTGGCGATTGCTTTCATCGCCTCTTCCTGTCCAATCACGTATTTATGAAGCAGAGTTTCCAAGTTTAACAAAGTTTCCTTCTCCTTCTCATTAACTTCGCCGGTCGGCAAATTCATCTTTTCTGACAAATAGGCTTCGACATCCTGTGGAAGAATTATTGTGGCTCCCCTTTCGCTCGCAACTTTGGTTGCGACCGCTTCGATCAGATTAATAGATTTCTCCGGATTCGGCTGATTCATGAAATGTTTGTCGGCCGCCTTGAGCGTGTCCTTGATCGCTTCGTAGGAAATGAGAACACCACTTTGCGATTCCAGAGAAGCAACCGTCTCTTCCAGGATCAAGGTCATTGCCTTCTCATCCGGCTCGACTAGCGTAATCTTGTTGAAGCGAGAGGAGAGAGCCGTGTTGACGAGAATTAAGTTGTTGTAACCTGCCACTTCGCTGGTGCCTATGATATGAATGCCGGAATTATCGAGAAATGGCAGCAGCACCTCGGAAAG
>JAPLVL010000054.1:26498-35120 GCA_026397135.1 Candidatus Berkelbacteria bacterium | reverse complement strand
AAGGTACGCTATTTAGTAATATTGAATTAACATATTTCAAAGAAGTGATTAACAAGATTAACCATAGACCAAGGAAACGACTGGGATACAAAACACCTTACGAGGTTTTCCATGGTGTAACGCTTCGAACTTTAATCTAGCAACAAATAAAGATTACCTTAATCCTGTTTAGTATTTCAAAAGGCCTTGAGCATTGCTCAAGGCCTTGATACATTGGCTGATTTCTCAGCCGCGACAATTAGGGTATACCACCCCGAATGTCGCCAAAGTCATAATTCACCGTTCCACCGCCGGAAGCGGCAATCACTCGCCGCAGACGTTCTGCTTGTCCATTCTTGTAGATAACGATGCCAAATACTATCAGCAATGTCGCTATCCCAAGAACGAATATCACCGTGAACCCCCACTTGATTACCATCCAACAAGTAATCTCTGTGTTTGGTGCCTCAGCAGCTTGTCCACCATTACTGGTAGCGCTCGCTGACTGAGTCGGGGGTGGCGGCGGTAGCACTATCGGCACCGGTATAACCGGTATCTGTGGAAGTGGCGCCAGCTGGGGCGTCGCACCTGGAGTGACGTTTAATCCTGCTCCCTGTGCAGCCTGAGCTGACGACCGAAGCTGATAGCGTTCATCCGCTGCAGTTTCGGTCAGTACCTTCTCATCCTTGAGAAAGGTTCGTGCTGATTCCTTGGCCTCAGGCGTTGCCAGCGGGTCACGCTTGATCTGGCGAATGTCAGACTCAGTCGTAGCCACACGGCTGTCCAGATCAGTCAACCAAGCGTTGACCTCCACGATCTGCTGACTCAATTGATTGGCACGAGTGAAATCGCCAGCGATAATCGCCGCGACGCGCGCTTTTTTCTTTTGCGCGACTGCCGTCTTGGCAGTCTCCACCTTTTTCTCCTTCGGCATGTTCGCCGTAATCCCCTGCAAGTCCGTTGTCGAACTATCGAGGGGAACCTGTCCGATCGCCGCCAACATGACGGCGAGAGTGATGGATACCATGACAAAGATCTTCATGGTGTTCCTTTCTGCCTTGAGGCTGGCGGCCGCTCGCTTTGATTTTTGTCGAGCAAAGAAAATTCAATATTGATAAGCAACAAATAACCTGCTTACTTACTTACTTACTTACTTACTTACTTGCAAGCTTGTATTCTCTTTGCCTGACAAAATTTTCCGTCACTTTTTACAAAAAGCGACAACGTTCTGCATAACTCAACATAGGCGGAGGGGGAACCTATGTCCCTCGATAGATCGAGAGAAAGAGCTACGCAGAACACTGCCGCTTACGCAATGTTTTGAGTGTGCCTATTTAACGCTGATATTATAGCATTTAAGGCAATTTGTGTCAATAGTTGCAGCACTGTGCTGATAACCCTCACAGGCGGAGGGGGAGCCTATGCTCTCCGATAAATCGGAAAGGCGGATTATCAGCACACTACTGCAAAGAAATGATTGATTCTTGAAGTCAACGAGTTTACTACTTAATTCTTAATTCTGAATACTGAATCCTAAATCCTTAATTCTGCGTTCCGAATCCTGAATCATCGTGACAGGTCATCATATCACCATCGCCCCTGCCTGTCAACCCCAAAAATCAAATTTTTGCTCGCACCGAGTGGCGCGAGCAAAGTGTTAATCGATCAATTTCGTACTGTTCCACCACTCAGGCGGCAGCGGAATATCTCTAGTCACAATCTCGCTGATTTTCTCGATCAGCCAAACTATTGTCCAGACAAACATCCCCAGAATTCCGACATGGAAAAGGGTTAGCGAGACAACCAACCAGTGGCGCAAAAATTTCTCGTCAACCAATTGATCTTGAAACGACCTGAATCCATCTATACCGATCATTGCTGCCAATGCCCAGAACCAAATATTTGAGACTGCATTCTTGGCAGAGTCAGAATACCACTCAACCCATGGATAGTCGGCAAATTTACGAAGCCATGGACCATGGAAGAAGCAACTGCTAATCAGAATCGCAATGATCACTCCTCCAACATAGGGGTCAATCTTGACCAAAACCAAAAATATCTCCACATCCCCTTCCTCCGATATCAAATATATACCACAATTATCAGATTTTGTCCAGACTGAAAAGCGCAACTGTTCAATATCACTCCTGTGTCGTCTCGAGCGAAGTGAAACAGGGTCGAGAGATCCTTCGACAAGCTCAGGACGACGTCTTCAAGAGGATTTGAAGATTTCTCCAACCGTTCGACAGTGCTCACGGGGTCGAGATGACGGGCGCAGATGAGCGCTTGTTAAAACGAAAAAGCCCTCCGCCGTTTCGGGAGAGCTTGTCTAGTACGATCACAAACCATTACATAGAAGAAATTTGACCCTGGGTTGACTGAATCGCACCCTGTGTCTCCTCTTCGTCTGCCTGTTCTTCCAAATTGTCGAGCTCACTGGCGGAATCTTTGACAATTTTCATGTCATCCGCAGTAGCAGCATCGATTCGCTCTTTTACATCGATCAGTGTTTGCATCAGAGCTTTGTTCTCCTCCTCATAACTGCGCACCAAAGCATTTAGACTGTCAATATCTTGTTGGATTTTTATTGGATCGTCCATATTTCCCTCCGTTATTTATTAAGCTGAAGCCTGCCCAGGTTGTTGCTCTGCGCGACTACCCTGAATTTCTTCTAGACGATTGTGCTGTTCAATTGCCAAATTTTGCAACTCTGCAATAGCTTCACTCCTCTTTGCAACTCTTTCCTGAAGCATCTTGATCAGACGAAGGTCGCTATCCTGCTTTGACTCAGCTGTGTCAAGTTTCCGAAGTGTCTTGTCCAGTGCTCCACCTGCTTGACTAATTTCCCTGTCAGTTTTTCTAGTAATTGCTCTCGCTTCCATTGCCACTTTGGCATCATTCATCTTGCCAACAATATTTTCGCGAACTTGTCGTCCAAAACCACAAATTGCCTCGACCCGCTGTCGGCCCCACTCGCAAATATTATTTTTCTTCTCTACTACCCTGCCCCAGGCTTCGGACATCCGAGCGCCGGTTTCAGCTGCTTTGGCTTTGACACCCTCTGAAACATAGTGATAACCCTCGGATGCTTTTTCGCCGACATAATTGACTGCATCGCGGACATGCTCGCCTGTTTGTGCGGCATCATTCCGAAAAAATTCACCGGCAGCACGCGCGTGTTCACCTGTCTGTGCAACATCATTTCTGACAAATTCTCCAGCCGCATTTGCAGCTCCACGAGCATGTTCCGCCGTTTGTTGATAATCATTCTTTGCAAATTCAGCAACAGCTCTCCCCCCACGCTTGCCAGCTTCACCAAGATCAATAAAGGCTACATCTGCAGCAGCACCGCCTAATCTTTTCAGAAAACTCCAACCTTTGCCGACCACTGCTTTGGCTGACTCCCAACCCTTCCTTAGCCCCTCTTTGGCAGCACCAAAATTATTACTCAGTTTTTCACCAGCAGCGTCCCTTCGCTCCTTTGCAGACTCCATAATTGATTTTTCCTGCTTCTGCGGTGAAGCCTCCATCGTCATCCCTGGATCATCTTCCTGATATTGTTCTACCATGCTCATCTGAATTCCCTCCATTTTATAAATATAATTACACAAAAATATTATCGCTTCTTTGGCAATCAATGTCAAAACTACTTGTGGATAAATTGTCAGTCGGTCAAATAGTTATCCAAATTTCCATACATTTCCTTCAGTTTTCCACCCTCAAGCAGGTAAATTTTGTCAAGATTTAAATTTCTCAACATATACCTATCGTGAGTGACTAACAAAACCGCTCCCTTGAAGTAATTAATCGCTTCCTCCACCTTCTCTAGGGATTCGAGATCGAGATGTGCGCTAAATTCGTCCAGTATCAGAACATCAGGAGACGAAATCAGCACCTTTGCCAATCCAAGCCTCGTTTTCTCGCCAAGACTTAGATTCTCTACCGGTTCAAAAACCTTGTCCTTCGTGATCAACAACATACCCAAGATATTGCGAGCATAACTATCAGAACAGCTCGTATCCCCTTTGGCCGCTGCAAGCACGGTCTCTGTCGACAGAATATCGATCAAACGCTGGCTGAAATAGCTAAACAAAGCCTGGTCGTTTCTCCAAATTTGTCCAGCTTGAGGCGCTAGCTCCTGGTCAAAAATCCGCAAAAGGGTTGTCTTGCCACTACCGTTTGCACCCAATATTGCAACCTTTTCTCCCTGGACAAGTCGAAAATCAATATCTTTGAGCAGCAAGGAGTCCTCCCCGTAACCGAAGGATAAATTTTTAGCACTCAAAAGCGTTTGTCCGGATTCAAGCCTTGACTCAAATTCCAGATGAATCTTCGGCGTTTCGCGTATTTCCGAAACCCAATCGTCTCTACTGATCATTTTCTCAACCCGATTCTCCATCACTTTCGCCTTCTTGGCTACTTTCTTGGCATACCGTCGCATGACATCGTTGTGAGTTGAATTTTCAGTTTTGAGAGCCTGGTTTTTGACTGTCTCAACCTGAGAAAGCAACTGCTCTTTCGTTTTCTGCTGCAAACGATACGTTGTCATAGTGGCTTCCGTTTCCTTCTCTCTCTTTTGGCAAAACTCCGTATAATTCCCAGCATAATTTTTGATCAGGCCGTTTTCCAGCAACAGAATTTGATTTGAAATTTTGTCCAGAAATTCCCTGTCATGACTCACGAATAGCAAAGTCGGCTGCTTCCGATCAAGATATTTCTCCAACCAAGCCAAACTTTCCAGATCAAGATAATTGGTTGGCTCATCGAGAATCACAAGGTTAGCAGGGAAAATCAAAGCCGCAGCCAGAACAATTTTTGTCCGCTCTCCTCCAGAGAGACTACCGATTGATTTTTCTAGCTCTTCCCAAAGTTTAAGACCATTAATAATCTCAACAAAACCAGCCTCTTGCCTCGCATTACTAGAATTTATTTCCTCCATCTTTTGCAAAACAAAATCGTCAGTCGGATCCTGAGGCTGCCAGTTGATAGTAATGTCTCCTGATTTTACTACTTGACCTTCATCCGGGTCTTCAAGTCCGAGAATAATTTTCAAAATCGTTGTCTTGCCGGTACCGTTTTCGCCAACCAGAGCGATTCTGTCCCCCTTGTTCAAACCGAAATTAACTCTTGAGAAAAGATCCTTTGCTGGGGTCGTTTTTGAAAGTCCTAATATTTGTATGAGCATATGCTCCTTATTTCAAATTAACAATTAATTGTTGCATAAACTAATCAGAATTTCGCAAATTTCGCATTAGTTCTAAATATTGCCAAAGATTATGCAGCGTTGTAAGGCGAAGTCCCAGGATTTCGTTCGACCGAAGTAGATGCGAAATGTAAGCTTTCGAGAAGCCTCTCCCCTCCTGGCAAGCTCGGCAGCCACATTTCTGGTCGATCACTCCCCCGTCAGCTCGGTATTTGGAATTAAGTAAATTTACGAGCTGGTAATGGGATCCTTCGCTTTGTTCAGGATGACGCTTGACAAAAACTGAGGCATGACGCGCTAGTCGAGTAGGCAAAACGCAATCAAACATATCCATACCCAGCTTGGTCGCTATGATAATATTATCAGGAGTACCGACTCCCATCAGATAACGCTGTTTGTTTTCCGGAAGTATCTCCCCCATCAGCTTGACAATACCCCACATATCACGCGTTTCCAGATCAACTGCCAGCCCACCAACCGAGTATCCATCAAAATCTAATTTAATTAACTCCTCGGCGCAATATTTTCGCAATTCAGGATCAAGCCCACCCTGGACAATACCGTGAAGCAACGGCTTAATTCTGAGTTCTGAATTCTGAATTCTCTTATTGAAATGCTCCCTCGCTCGTTTCGCCCAACGAATTGTTAATTCTACTGCTTCCTTCACCTCTCTGGCTGAGGCCTTGCCACTCGGGCAAACATCAAGTGGCATGAGAATATCGACGCCAAGATCAAGCTGAATATCAATCACCTTCTCCGGGGTAAAGAGATGTTTGCTGCCATCAAGAAATGACTTGAATTCCACACCATCCTCGGAAATCTTGACCAAACTTTCTTTTAAATTGAGATGTGAATTTTCCTTTATCACTTTCGACTTTGGGCTTTTGACTTTTGACTTGTTCTCGCCTAGTGAGAACACCTGGTATCCTCCCGAATCAGTCAAAATTGGCCGATTCCAGCCCATAAATTTATGAAGGCCGCCAAGTTCCTTGACCAATTGCTCACCTGGCCGAAGATAGAGATGATAAGTATTGGACAACAAAATTTGTGCCCCCATCTCCTCTAATTCCCATGGTGCTGTTGATTTGACACTGCCAACGGTACCAACCGGCATAAAAAAGGGCGTTGGAAGTTTGCCATGGGCTGTTTCCAACTCTCCAATACGGATTCCGTTATCTAATTTTTTAATAAATTTATACATCCTTCTTATTATATCAGAAAAGTATCACTTATTGAAGCGATTTTGTTGCATTTTTTGCCTCTTTGTGTAATAATCGCGATTAGACTCGAAAGGAGCGTGAGGGATGATCATTGAAGTTCCCGATCAAAAGACAATTATTGATTTAACCTTGCTTGCCACCATTTTCCAAGGTGTTGGCGAGGGTATCTACTCAATCGCGAAAATGAGTGAACATGCCATTGATCCTCGGACTCGCGAAGTCTTCACAGCAATCATTCCATTGATCGAGAATGGCTCAAAATTCTCCGATGCATTGGCTTCCTGCGAAGATATGTATTGGTCTTCACCCCTTTTCCTTGGCTATATCCGTTTTGGCGAGGAAAAGGTCGAGGGATTAGCTCCGGCAATAATTGAGCTTCGCAATTTGCTCGATATTTCGGAACAACTCAAATACAGCATGAAGATAGAAGCGCGAAACGCTGTTTTGCTTGCACTGTTTGCAGGGCTTCTGGAAATTGAGGTCGACATCACCGAAATTTTCAATTTCGCCTCTATCGCGATCAAAGACGACGACATCAATACAAAATCAAAATTTGCGTCAGTGGCCGGCGACCTTCGCACAGGAATAACCCTGGCCAACTGCCCGGCAATTGCAGAAGTTTTCGGCAAAGAAATTGCCGGCATGTGGGCAATTGGCGAAGCTTCTGGTTTGCTCAACGAAATCCTCTTCGAAGCAGCTACCTGGCAAGCCAGGATTGTAGACACGACTATTGTTTTCTAGCTTTTTCTCCTCCCTCAGGTATCTACACCTGGGGGAAATTTTTTAAATATTATAGAATAAAATAATGGGGACACAAAGGTCCCCATTGGGAATCACATAGACGCCAATTCAATCGCCTTCTGGGCAAACTGAAAGAAATCAGCTCGAATTGAGTCATCTCTGTGAGACGCTGCCATCCAGACAAACGTTGAATAGATAGAAATCAGATCAGAACGTACCTGGCTAGATATTGATTCTTCTTTCTTGATATCTAGGTCAGCACGGGAGAGAATTTCAAGGATCTCTTCAACTTTCTTCTGGTCTGATAGGTTAAAACCAGAGATCGGGTTGATCCCGACCATCAGCCAGTCACGGATGTCGGTTCGAAACGCTCGAATTGTCTCACTAGACAAGACAAGTAGAACAACCGCTTTTTGGGATAATTGAATAGCCATTCGCGTCACCTCATTTTCATCTTATACCATATTTACAACCATTTGAAAACCTACCCGCGTTGCGACTCAGCGATTTTTGTGATATGAAAAGATAGATTCAGGTATCCTGTCCTTAAGGAGACTGCGATGTATCGTCTGGAAGATCTGGCTGCTCTCGAGCAGAATGAAATTACCTCACTTTGTCAGGAATTTATGAATCCTGGCCTGGTTCAACTTCTGAAGTTGATCCACTTCGATCGCCAATTTGTCAAAGCCAAAGGTTCAGTCCTGACTTCTGACGACGGCACCGAATATCTCGATTTGCTCGGCTCGTACGGCGCTGTCGCGCTCGGTCACAACTACCCACTGATCATCGAAGCGCTGATTTCAACGCTTCTTGCTGATCCGCCGATGATGTTTCAAGCCGGACTGAATCGCTACGCTGCCGCACTGGCTAGCAACTTGGCCGAAGTCGCCCATGGCAAACTCCGCAACTCCTTCTTCTGCAATTCCGGCACCGAAGCAGTCGAGGGAGCACTCAAGGCAGCTCGCGCCGCTACCGGACGCCGAACCTTGATTTCAGTTGAGAATTCATTCCATGGTAAAACCATGGGGGCGCTCTCGATGACCGGCAAAGCAAAGTACCAAGACCCTTTCGGGCCACTCGTTGGAGATTGCTATTCCGTTCCTTTCGGCGATATCGACGCGCTTGAACGGCACCTCTCTTCCCGAAATGTGGCTGGATTTATCGTCGAGCCGGTCCTGGGCGAAGGTGGTGTGATTCTGCATCCGTTCAAGGATCATGAAAAAATCGAGACCAGTTATCTCTGGCAAGCACAACATCTTTGCAACAAGTATGGCACAATGTTCATCCTGGATGAAATCCAAACTGGATTCGGCCGGACTGGCACACTCTTCGCCGCCGAACGCTTCGGTCTCGAGCCGGACATTATGTGTCTGGCCAAAGCCTTGGGTGGAGCATTGATGCCAATCGGGGTCACCATGACTACCCCGAAGGTTTGGGACAAAGCCTTCGGTGGAACGGAGAAATGTCTGCTCCACACCA
>JAPLVL010000054.1:0-26434 GCA_026397135.1 Candidatus Berkelbacteria bacterium | reverse complement strand
TGGCAGCTGGGATCGCAACGCTGAACGAGATCATTGACCAAGACCTTCCTGCCCAAGCAGCCAAAAAGGGTGAGGACTTTCTCACCTCTCTTCGCTTCTTGGCAGCGAAGTACCCAATGATCAAGGAGGTCCGCGGGCTTGGTCTGCTCATCGGTATCGAATTCAATTCGGACGATTTGATCGGAAAAGCGGCCTACGATTTCATCGGATCTCTGGTTGTGGGCGAGCTTTTCAACCGTTTCCATATCGTCACCGCTTACACCCTGAACAATCCGACCGTCGTGCGGTTCGAGCCGGCGCTCAACATCGAGATCGAAAAGCTCGATTATGTCGTTGATTCGCTCGATCAAGTCCTGAAAGCCAACAAATCCAATTGGAAATTACTTGGCTCTACGGTAAGGAATTTCATCAGCCGCTAAGCCCTATTTGCCACTCCCATCCCCTCGAGTTTTCGGGGGGATAATTTTTTGTTCCAAAAAAAGCCCCGAAAGGCTCTTCTTGGTATTTTGTAACTTGTTTACCTGCTCACCTGTTTACAATTACTTAACTTCAACAGTTGCACCAGCGGCTTCAAGCTTGGCTTTTGCAGCTTCAGCTTCTTCCTTCTTGGCACCCTTCAAAATGTCTTTTGGTGCGGCGTCAACTAGATCCTTAGCTTCTTTGAGGCCAAGTTCTGGTTTGATTTCACGAACAGCTTTGATAACACCAATCTTCTGAGCACCTGCACTAGTCAAGACAACATCAAATGATGTTTTCTCTTCGACTGGCTCAGCAGAGGCACCACCGGCAGCTGGCATAGCACCCATCATCATTGGGGCAGCAGCGGAAACACCGAATTTCTCTTCGAGAACTTTTACAAGTTCAGAAAGATCAAGCACGCTTAATTTCTCAATTTTCTCTACGAGGTCCTTGAATTTCTCAGGAACAACGACTTCTGTTTTCTCTTCCATTTTAACTCCTTAAATATTTACTTAATTCTTATTGCTTAATTCTTGTTTGTAAGCATTCAAAACCTGGACCAAACCACGCAAATTTCCAGCCATCACATTGACAAAACCAGATAGTGGCGCAGCAATCGTACCAACAAACTGAGCTCGCATTTGGTCTTTGCTTGGGAGGCTAGCCAATTTCTTGACCATTGCCGCATCAATCATTTTGTTCTCAAGAATTCCACCCAAAATCTCCAAGGCTTCATGTTTCTTGGCGAACAGGTCGATTTCTTTGGCGGGAGCAACTTCGTCACCCATCGCAAAGGCAATCGCAACTGGCTTCTTGAAAATCGATTCATCAAATTCAATACCGTGCTTTTTCATCGCGATTCGAACCAATGTGTTTTTGGTCACATTGAACTCGACATTCTTCGCTCGCAAAAGTCTACGAAGCTCTTCTGACTCCTTCACTTTCAGGCCTTTGTAGTCAACAATGACTGCTGACTTGGCTCGATCGAATTTGGAGTTCATGCTGTCGATCAGCTCGCTCTTTAATTCTCTTGTTTTGGCCATAATTTATACCTTCTTTATTTGTAAATTTGTATCGATTTGTAATTCGTGCTTGTTACAAAAAATCCTGCAAGACCTGCAGGAGTGATGGACAATAGTGATTTGTAATTAGTAATTGGCATAATAATACTAATAACTAACAACAAATAACTAATGAACTGTTGATGCCAATGGCATCCTCCTGCACAAGACTTATATCGCCAGAACCAACTTTATGTCGGAACCTTAGCGAAGGCTGGTGGTCTTTGGAAACATATATAATCTAGCAGTTTTCGCGGAAACTGTCAACTCTTTGCAATCAATAGTTGATCGAACCGCTTTTCGAGGTAATTAACCCGTTTCTTAAGCTTGTCAACTTCGTCGATTATCGCTCTGTCATCTTCATCAGTTCTCTTTTCGATCAGTTCAAGTCTATATTTCACATCGGCAATTTCTCGACGGAGGTATATGAAATTTGGGAGGGCAATTGCCCTCCCAAACGACTAGACTTCGGCATCAGTTGTGTATGAAGCGTTGGAAACCTCGGTCAGAGACCAAGACATTCCCGGAATCGCCACTTTGGCAACAGGTGTGACCAAACATTTGATATAAAATACCAATTTCCCACCCTCCTCCGGAAAGAAGGCTTGGATTTGCTCCAGCGCCGGAAAATCCTTTTTCTTCAACTTGATCACCCCAAGATGGATCTCGATCCCCTGAGCGGTGACACCAACTTTCTTTTGTGCTACGAAATAGCGACCGGCCAGGCGTGTCAAACCATCATCGGCACCAAGCGCCATATAGGTCTTCTCGCCCGTATTTGTACTGCAACTGGTCAGAGGCAGTAGCGGTTCAGCTTGGAGTGTTTTTCGAGGTTTTCTAACCCCTTTTCCAACTGCAAGAGCCATAATCTTTGACCTCCGGCAACAAAATATGATAACAAATTATAACTCTTGCCAACCCAAAAATCAACAGGCTAGGATTGTCTAATTGCAAAACCTACATGCCGTAGATCAAACTTTAGTTTGTTTGGTGATTGATAAACTTTATAGTTGAGCTTAGTTCCAACAAGCTAAAGCCTGGTCTCCGTGATTTTTGTGCAAAATCTGTAACAGCAGCACTAAATACAGAAAACCGCCTCAGCATCTTGCTTTGGCGGCTTCCACTAGTACTTGCTTACTCACCTGCTTACCTGTTCACTCGTTTACTTACTCACTGATTCACTGACTCACTTGGTTACCTGTCCACCTACTTACTTTTTAGCCACTTTGATACTTGGACCCATCGAAGTAGTTAGATAAATAGAATCAATTCTCTTGGGTAGGTGATCGAGAATCGCTTGAAAGTTCTGTTTGATTCGGTCATCACCAAAAGAAATTTTTCCAATCGACATATGAACGATATTTTGTTTGTCGGCACGGAATTCAACTTTGCCACCCTTTAGCTCTGCTGCAGCTTTCTTCACATCTTCGACAACAGTTCCGGCTTTTGGTGACGGCATCAGTCCCTTTGGCCCAAGCAATTTGGCCAATTGGGCTAATTTGGGCATAACCTTGATATCGGCAATCATAATATCGAAATCAAGCTTGCCAGCTTTGACATTGGCGATCACTTCGTCAACATTTTCAGCAATCACTTCCAAAACTTTCTTTTCCTTAGTTACACCACCAGGCAAGACGACCATGCCTCGAATATTTTTCTCTTTTTCATTCAATTTGACATGCATTTCAACTGTTGCATCGAACTTGGTTGGGTTTGTCTCCAGGGCGAGCGTAACTGCCTCGGAAAGTGGATATTCACGGCCAATTTCAATCTTTTCGGCTAATTTGCGATAAGTTTTGCTATGTCGAGGTTTGACTCTGACAGTTTTCTTGCGAGAAACCTTTTCCTCGTGTTGCTCAGCCTTGCGCTCCTTTTCCTCTTCCTTTTGCGCTTCTTTTTCTGCTTTTTCGGCAGCTTTGCGCTCCTTTTCCCGTTCTTCGGCCTGTTTTAAGATTTCAGCTTCGGATAATTCAACAGTCTCCTCAGCAACAATCTCCTCTTCCTCTTTTTTGACCTTCTTCGCGTCTTCCTTCGCCATTCAACTCCTTTACCCCGCGTAGTTTCCTACAAATTGGGGTTCGTGGTACAAACGTCTTCGAATCTAACCAAAAACTCCCACAATTAATTATTGTTAAATATTTTATAACACAATTTTGTAACAATTTCAATCTTCTTAATTATTCAATCCCGACTTCCAGGGTATGTGCCGGAATCTCGTGTTTTTGACCAAGATGAAGCAGAAGATATTCGATCACCTCCGCTGCAATATTGTCAAATATAGGTAGTTCGCGTTTGGAAAATTTATCCAGAACGAAATTCGTGGTATCAATTTTATCCTGATTAATCGTATTGCCCTCGCTGCCAATGTTTGCCCGGATTCCGATCCTGACTCGAAGTAGTTTTTCCGTATTGAGCGTATCAATCACATTTTGCAAACCCTTCTGTCCCCCACTTGAGCCCTCGGGACGAATTCTTGCCTGCCCAAGAGGCAAATCTATATCGTCAGAAATTACTATCAAGTCCGAGATCTCGGCCTTGTAATACAACATTACTTTGGCAACCGCCCGTCCAGAGAGATTCATAAAGGTAGATGGCTTAACCAGGATCAATTTCTCGCCTTTGAAATCAGCAATTGCAATTTCAGCCTCAAATCTGTCCTCTTTTTTGAAATTCAAAGGAACATCAGCTGAAGCAATTTCTCGATGCATCGCTAGCTTGTCAAGCGCCATAAATCCGGCATTGTGGCGAGTGCCTTCGTATTGCTTCCCTGTATTTCCCAACCCGATAATTAGTTTCATAAATTAAAACTCAAATATTAAATGTTGAATCCATATCTAAAAGTTATAAACTTGCAAGCTATGGATTTAATTTTTCAGATTTAACATTTACGATCCTAGAGCCCTGGTATTCCCATCCCGCCAGCGATCGCCTTCGCCTTTTCGGCTGCGACGGCCTGAGCTCTGGAAATTGCCTGCGAAATTGTATTCTTCAAATCCTTTTCCAGTTCCCGTTTGTTCTCCGGTCGAAGAGCTTCTTCGGTCAGATTAACCTCCGTCAAATGAGACTCGCCATTGAAAACTACTGTGACCCATCCGTCATTGCTGGATGCTTCTATTTCTACTTCTTTCAGTTCCTTCTGAATTGCGCGAGCCTTCTTCTGAAATTCATAAAGCTCTTTCATTTTGCCAAAATCAACCATAATAATCTCCGATCAAAAAATTAATTACTAGCGTTTTAATAACCGAGTTATTGCAAAGACAATCATACTGAAAGCGAGCGACAAAATCAATAAGAAAATGACTGTAGAGAGGACAAGTATAATCTTGGCAACTGGGAGAAAGGCCAGGTTGAAATTGATATTGAAAAAAACGAAAGCAGCAAAGATTAGGAAACCGCTCAAGATTGTGATGGCAATATTTTTGAAATCCTGCTTGCTGGGTGAAAGTGTCACCGAAACGGCCAAAATTAAATAAAGGCAAACCCAGGTTTTCCAATCCGTAATTCGAAGAGCGGACAAAAAGGAGAGCGCAAGCCCGAAGATATTGGTAATATTGGTTTTGAGACCGAGAAAATCAATTCCCTTGAGCCCCAGGAAACTAGCCAAGACGAAGATCAAGATGACACCGATCACAAAAGGAGCAAAGGAAATCAGAAGCTGGCCGATTATCGGTAGCTTCGGCTTCTCGTGCTCGACTCTGCCACCTTCAGCGTCAAAGAGAGTGACCGAGACGACTTTGGCGCCAGTCAAAACACAAAAGATGAGATGGGAAAGTTCATGAATAATAATTCCAGGCATAAGAAATATCTGGTAGCTTTTGCCAAGTGAGGATTTCAAGAGAAAGTAATTAATGAAGAAGGATAGCGTGAGCACAATCAAAATTAGAACCAAAATTGTGTAATCGTAATTTTTGAAACGATCAAGCAGCCCCAAATTGCTGGCAGATGCAATTGTCGACAAGTCGAAATTTGGTAATTTGATTTTGTCCAATAAATTCATTTTCCCTCCTTATTAGAAGTAAGAATTAAGCGGTAAGAATTAAGCAAAAAAACTCATAAATTATTCGCTTACTGCTTACTGCTTACTGCTTACTGCTTACTGCTTACTGCTTTACTGCTTACTGCTTACTGCTTACTGCTTACTGCTTTTAGTTCCGCCTCAATAAACCCTTCCAGCCCACCGTTTAACACTGTTTGCGGATTGGTCGATTCGAAGTCGGTACGGTGATCCTTTACCAATTTGTACGGATGCAAAACATATGACCGAATCTGATTGCCCCACTCCGGAGCTGAGAAATCTCCCTTTAGCTCGTCAACCCTCTCTTTGTGTTGCTCAATCATTAACTGTGCCAGACGCGAACGCAAAACCTTCATCGCCATCTCCTTGTTTTGAAGTTGGCTTCGTTCGTTTTGGCAGGTCACCACAATTCCAGTTGGCAAATGAGTAATCCTGATTGCCGAATCGGTCGTATTCACAGACTGGCCACCATGACCACCAGAGCGATACACATCTACTCTCAAATCTCCCGGATTTATAGCAACCTCGGATTCAGCCTCAACTTCCGGCAGGACCTGGACCAGAGCAAAAGAAGTCTGGCGCAAAGCCTTGGCATTGAATGGCGACTGACGCACAAGCCGGTGAACGCCATTCTCCCCCTTCAATCTGCCATACGCATAGATGCCCTTGATTTCAACGGTAGCACTCTTGATCCCCGCTTCCCCACCCCGAGACTCGGCAATTACATTTGCGTCGTAATCGCTCTCCTGTGCGTATTTGAGATACATCGTCAAAAGCATTTCCGTCCAATCCTGGGCATCATCACCACCAGCGCCGGCGTAAAAATTGATGATAGCGTTGTGCTCATCATATTTACCACTAAATAATGTCAAAAATTCCAGCTTCTCGATCTCTGACTGAAGTGCAGCCAACTCCTCTTCGTTTGCAATCTGAGCAATTTCATAAAGATCTTCAAACTCCTTAATCTCATCTTTCAAGTTTTTTAGCTTCTTACTGGCCGGATTTGACTTTGATTCGTCCAGCCAAAAATCAGGCTCCTGCATCGAAGTCTCAATTTCAGAAATTTCTTTCTTCTTCTGATCAATTTTCAATAAATTTTTGAGCTCTTCGAGCTTTTCGAGCTGCCCCATCGGGTTTTCCTCTTATCTGTATATTCAATATACCACAACCAGAATTACAAATAAAACGAAAGAACCTCCGGTCTTCACCAAAGGTTCTTTCTGAACTAGCATTTGTCGTAGATTTTGCAACGGCCGAGATTATTTTACGACATTTTGTAGAACTTAGTTGAGTTTCCGAAGATAAAGCTTGCGGACTTTGAAGTAATATCCGCAAACAATAGCGGCGGCCAGGGCAACCAAAGTCAGAAGCCAAGTATCAGCACCAGTTTTTGGCAATTCAGGATTGTTTGGATTAACGGGTGTTGTCGATTTGACCATAGTGGTTCTGGCTTCACCTGAGAGAGTAGAATTTTGGTATTTGAGATAGCCGGTGTTGAGCAAAACTGCACCATTTGCCAGAGTCAAATTCGTCGAAACACGAAATTTGACATAGCCGCTGTCCCCTGCTGCAATCGTACCAATATTGATTCCGGCTGCGCTGATTCCATCTACAATCGTATGTTCGCTCCCGCCACTTGACGAAATCACAGTTGATCCAGCCAAATATTGGGTATTGAGAGGAAGCACATCAAGCAAAACAACGCTATCAGCATTTACAGTTCCTGTATTGCTAAAATTCAATCTATATTCAAGCGTATCTCCGGGTCTAGCCTGATTGCTACTCGCAAAAGTTGCCTCACCTGCCGTAAAATCGCGTACCGCTTTGTCTAAATGCAAGCTGACTTCGCCAGGAGTTGGCTTCGGCAGACGAACATAGACAAAATTACCGAAAAGATTTTGCATAATATAGTCAAAATGCAAACCGTTTTGAGGCGTTTTTGGCAGCGGATTCTTGACTTTGACCGTGAAGGTCTGGCTCAAGGTATTTCCAGGAGCAATCGAAACTGATGGGAAGGTTAATACATTGTTTGAAATTTTGCCACCCTCTGAAGTTGAGATAATATCAGAAAGTTCCAAGACATCACTCAAATCATCACTGGTTGCAGAGCCTTCTGCAGTTCCACCAGTGTTTTTCGTTGTCAAGGTGTATTTGACCATATCGCCCGGATTGGCGTTTATATCAGTACCGGAAATTCCAGAATTCAAATTCTGAGCAATTTTGCTCTTGCTAATTTGACCCGGAGTAGAAATTTTTTCTGTCTTGATCTGGAAAACGACATAGCCAACATACTGCCAGCAACCGTTGACATCGCCAACTTTCAAACCGTTGGAGCTGAAAAGTTCAGTCCCCGTCTGATTATTGAGAAGCGCTGTAGCTGGTTGTGTTGCGCTGGTGAAATTCGGATACCATTTGACCGAATTTGGAACATAAGAAAGTTTGCTGTCGTCACTCAGATTCAAGTGAAGCGCGTCCTGTCCCACAATCTGTCCGTTCACAATCGTGTTGGTGACGGTATCAGCATTGTCAGCCCCAACAGAAACGCTAATTGCAGCGGTTTTGTCGGTTGTTTTGTCCGGCATATTGACCTTGACCACCGTATTCTCGGCAGTCGTGTCCGGCATACCATTGTGGTAATAAACAGCTACCTCAAAAGAATCGCCGGCATCTCCGGTCAGCGGATTGTGGCGTTCAACTTCGCCCTTGGTCAAGTTGGCACCGCGGCGCAATTCCAAATCTCCTTGCAGGAAATTGAAGCGAGGTTGATTTGCCTGAGATTTTCCAGCTGGGGAAAATGGCAAAATCGCTGCTACCATTATGATTCCGGTCAGAACTGTCTGAATAATATTTTTCACTTTTCGAAATTTCACATTTCTCCTTTTTGGAATTATTTAGTTACGGGCAAAGTTGGAAGATCGACATTCACAGTTGTAGTAGCACTGTCCCAAATTTCAGTCACGGAGTCAGCCTTGGCATAGCCGGTATTGACAAGTGGATATCCACCAATTGGAGGACAGCCGCAAACCGTACCGCTTAGAGTGATGACTTTGCTCTGACCCGGCTGCATGGTGCCTAGATTTATTCCGTTTGAAGTTGCGATTGAATCCCCCGCAGCAACGCCGTCAACTTTGGCTGAATCGGCAATATATTTCACAAAAACAGGCAGAGCATCACGGACGCTAACATTTGTTAATGCTGTATTTCCAGTGTTTGTCACGGTGATTTTGTAATCAATTTGATCGCCAAGTTTGGCCTGACTTTCCTTGACCCAAGCACCATTGCTTTTGACGTTTTTGGTAATTGCCAAAATTCGGCTTTCACAGCGAACCATGACCTTAGCTTGCGCTTGATCCTGTTCGACATTGTTCATATATACTTTGGCAACATTGTTCAGATAAAAACCGCAATTGTTGTTCGCAATCTGCGTATCAATTTTGGTTTTATAGGTGATGTACTCTGTGCCGTTGTCGCCAGAAACTAAGTCTGGCAGAGAGAGACCGGTTGAGAAAAGAGAATCAGCCAATTTGATCCCTGCTGGGTTTGATTTGGTGTAGAGATAAGTTGTTCCTGCCTCATAGGTCATATGATCAGGCAAGAGATCCTTGACACTAACTAGCTTGGCTGTGTCATTTCCATCATTTCTGATTCCCAAATGATAAGCGACTTCATCGCCAGCCGAAGCTGTAATTTCTTGCTGCCAAGTCGCGTCTCCAGGATGAGCAACGGTCTTGTCCATTACCAAATTTGCCTGGCCTTTGACCTCGACAAGGAAGCTAACAAAACCAGCATAGCTCCAACAACCGTTTACATCCCCGATTTGCAAACCGGAAACTGAGTTGATCGCATCTGGAATAGTCTGACCAACAGTTGCATTGTTTGGGTACCATTTGCTTGAGCCGGCAACGTATTCGAGTCGGCCAGTACTTGGTAGATTGATAGTCAATCCGCTCTTTCCGACAATCTGACCATTTACAATCGTGTCAGAAATTGGTTGAGTTTCATCCGACCAGAGATAGTCGGTCAGCTTGAAACTAGTGCCGTTGTCAACCGGAATATCCACTCTCAAAGTAGTGTGATGAGCAGTCGTGTCAACCATTCCGTTGTGATAATAGAAAAGAACTGCAACTTTGTCGCCAATATTGGCGTTGACTGGATCAGTCCAAGTTGAGTCCGTAGTTTTGGCACCGCGCAGCATTTCATAATCTCCCTGCAGGAAATTAAACTGCGGTGTCGCAGCGCTTTTGGCTTCCTTGGCTACAAATTTGGGAGCCGTAAACGCCAAAGCAACGGCAGCAATCGCAACCGTACCGAGTGCAATCCGTTTCAGATTGCGTAACATTTTCTTAAATTTAAACATTGATTCCTTTCGTTTCCAAAAACACAAATATTATATATTTAATGACTTGCACGAATTTTATTTCGCTTGGGTTCTAATTTGAATCTTTGGGACGGCCACACACTCATCCTTGAGTGTGTGGCAGGAAATTTTGTTGCCCTAGTGCGGGACATTCGGGTCCCAACCTAGACCGCCAGTACTATGATTTGGTTCCGTTCCAGGAACTCCCGGTGGTACGACAGCTGGTCCTGGACATCCGCCCGGAACTGGTCCAGAGGGATCACCAGGAGTCGTCGTACCGGAGACTGGCGGTTGCGGCGGGGTTACCCCCGGTGGGCAGGTCGGCGAAGTTGGCGGAGTAGGATTGTGATGGCGGTACCAAAACAATCCTGCTCGTATCTCCTCGGTCGGCCCTTGCACTGTTTCGGGCAATCGTGCCGGCGCCGCATATTGCTTCTGGAAGCTAAGCGGCGGCCGAGACGTAATACTTATATATCGAACAGGTATTGCTACCACCATTGCCGGTGGCAAATCTACCTGGGGAGCGGGAATCGGCAGAGTCGTCGGCAAGCTGGCCAATGGCGCCGGTGCTGTGAATAAATTCACTTTTACCGTTGTCACTGTTTCCAACTGTGTCGGCGAAATCTGCTCCGGAATCGTCGCAGAGCGAAACTCCGGTAACGCGATGTACCATTTGATCCGGTCGAGCATTCTCTTGATCACCTGTGAGATGAAAAAGATTTCGTCGCTGCTGCGACGCAAGTCGATCGGTAAATGGATTATATCGAGTTGGAGCAAGAGGATCAAGCCAGCCCGGAGTGAATTGCTATTGTCGCTATTCATCCGATCGGCATGCCAGACCTTCTCGTATTCCTTGATTCCGTCCCAGTCAGCCTGTGTCAGACTGCGAGGCGCAATCACTCGATGAATCGGCACATTAAATGTGCCGAAGTAAGGAACATTGACCGCAACCTTGGGTAAGGTTGATTCGTCGATCAATGTCAACTCGTAATCAGCTCGGGCCAATCCGCAAACGCAGACTAGCGCGAGAAGCAGAAATGTCTTCATCGGGCACCTCCCTCTCCGGTCGGCACGACGATGAACTTTGTCGTGCTCGAAACGGTGTATGGCAGCGTTTGCCAATTGACACCGTCTAGACTCCAGTAAATGAGTCGACTTCCGACTTTGTCACCATTGACATTCAAGACGCCATTGGGGACAAATCCGGTAACCCATTTTCCACTGCTTTTTTGATAGCAGCGGATATAGACTTTGCTTTCGAGCACCAGATTTTTGATGTCTGCCTGCTCACACCATGTCCCGCGACCCCGACAGAATGCAATGGCATATTTGTCATCCGCAACTGCGGGAGCGGCAGCGATAGGTGCAGAAACAGGCGGAATAGTTGGTGTCGGTCGCAGCGCTTCGCTCACGAGGAGAGGTTGAGGCGTTTTCTTGAAGGCGTCGGCCCAACCTTTTAGGTCCGTGACATCAGCCTTCAGCCGGGCATTCTCGCGTCGAAGTTCATCGACTTCAGCGGTCAACCGCTGCGTATTCCGATCGACTGTTGAAGTTGCATCGGAGTTTGCGTTGATTGCCCGTCCCAAGATATTCAACGCTTCACAGGTTTGAGCCTGGAAAGAGTTGAGTTGCCCAGTCAGACCAGACAGCACATTCGTCTTCGCCGCCAAATCATTGATTTGAGATTGAAAACTCTTGGCCATATCGTCGAACTGAGCTTGCGTCGCTGATGACGCACTAAGCGACTGAACAGTTGCGTTGATCACAGCACATTGCTCGCCATATTTGGCAAGGATGGCCATCAATCTCGGCTCCGCTTTGACCAACGCATCGAATTTCAGTGAGAGTTGTTTGTTCTTCTCCTGAAAATCAGCTACGGCCACCACGAACTGTTCCCGCGTCAGCGTCCCGGCCGCCAAGGTCTTTGCCTTCTCTTGCAAGTCGGCAATTAAGCCTTTGGCTTCCAGAATCTGAGCGCGCGCACCTTCGTCGATCGTCTCTTCCTTTGGTGATTCATTCTTTCGTGCAGCATCATCAGCAAGAAGCGACGGATAGACGAGACCATGACCGCTGCATCCGGCTCGGCGTACCAGATCGGTAAAATATTCCAGACTCGGCGTCGGCCAGTTCTCCGGCCATTTCTCCGTGTCAAATTGGAAAGTTTCGACCAATCCAATCCCGGGCTTCTTCGAAGTCCAGCGGAAGATCATCAGAAATGCGTGATCCTTCTTTTTGGCATCTTGAATCAGAGCATAGAAACGCAACGAGTGCGAATCCGTGCCAATCTCAGGTGTCAAAGTCAGGGTGAAACAATAGCGACCACTTACCGGATCACGAGCCAGAGGAAGCAGGCCATTCATCTCCTTGAAGCTGAATGTCTGAGTCTTCTTGTCGTACTGGTATTCGATCTTCTTCGAAAGCTCAGCCTCCGAAGCCGCCATTGCCAGGACCGGCAAGACAGAATTCACATTGGGATATACTTTCAGGACAATATTTTTGTCCTTGATCCCAACCGGAAATACACCGGCATACTCGGACGAAGCCTTCTCGTAAGCCCAAGCATTCTCTCCACCATAAGTGAATTGCGCCTGAAGCTGACCGAAGACGAACGTCTCACTCGATGTTGTCTGGAGAAGCGGCAAATCGATACCTGCCGCCGTTGCCCCCAGCAAACCTGCCGCCACTGTTACCCTGCCAAAAGCAAGAATTACAACGACGGACAACGCCACGATCCCCTTATTCATGGTTTTCCCTCCTACTTTTTTCTCGCAAATTTTCAAACACCAAATAATGGCGCCTCTTGCCGTATTCTTTTGGGCAAGACACGAATATTATTCTGAAGAATCGCATTCGTCTCTCGCCTCTGTCCAAATTTTGTCTCCTATTTCTTTCCTCGAATCCAACCGGGAGAAAGGTGAGAATGATAGAGGTTGATTTGGCCAGACCCGCATTTTTTAAGGGGTCTTTACTGCCGATCAACCCATTGGCCTATCATTTTAATATCCCCAAATCCCAGTCAGGTCCGAAAAAACAAAAAGCAAGAAGCAACCATCTGATCACACGATCAGATAGCCCACTCCCTGCAAAAAATTAAAATCAAAAAACACTCGCTATCGAGTGGTATAGTATCACTTTTAGTTTTAGCTGTCAAGGTTTTGAGGACAAAACAGTGTCTTCTCGCAAACAAATTTACGACAAAATATTACTAAATATTTATTTGATCCAGTATTTCCACCACATCTTCGAGGTTTTCGATCGCAACTGCCTTTACTCGTAAATCTTTGGCACCAGCAAAACCGCGCAAATACAGAAGCAAATGTTTACGAAATTCGACCAAACCAAATTGGCCCTTTGCTGCAAAAGTTAAGCTCGCATGGCGCAAAATTATTTTCTTCAGATCCTCTGGAGTTATCTCGTCTTTGGAAAAAATCCAGGGTTTTCCTACTGCCGCTCTTCCAATCGCAAAACCATCCAAATCAACCCCTGAATCCTTAATCCTGACTTCTGAATCCTGACTTCTGGCTCCTGACTTCTGAATTCTGACTCCTGACTCCTGAATATCCCCATTTCCAATCACAACAAGTCTGTCAACAAAGAGTTTCTTCACCTCGAAAATATTTTCCCATCTCGCCTTCCCTTTGAATCCATCTTTGTAAGTTCGACCATGTATTGTAATGGCGTCAATCCCAGCTTCAACCAATTTGGGAGCAAACTCCAAAATCTGATCATCGCTGTCCCAGCCTAACCGTGTCTTGACTGAGACCGGCAAATCACTATTTCCCTTGACTGCTCTGACAATTTCGGCCGCCAATTGCGGATTTTTCAGCAATGCCGCCCCATGGTCAGAATTGACAACTTTGCGCGCCGGACAGCCCATATTTATATCAATCCCCTCCGGTTTTATATTTTTCGTTACCCAATCGGCCGCAAAGGCAAATTTCTCTGGAAATTTTCCGAATAACTGAACTAAAATCGGCCGCTCCGACTCGGCAAATTGCAACATCTGGAGCGTCTCATCCCTGCCTGCTCGCGATTTCCAAATATTGTCACCATCTCGAAACCAATTCTTCGATTGATGGAAAATCGCGTCAGCCGAAATCAATTCAGTCACGACTACATCGGCGCCTAGTTCGCGACAAAGTTGCCGAAAAGCCGAGTCGGTATATCCGGCCATCGGCGCCAAAACCTTGATTGGTTTATCTAGTTTTCTCCAAAAATTTTCCATTTAGTCTTGTTTGGAATTAAATTAATTTTGTGTTATATTTGCCATATCAGCGAATCGAAACACGCTGATGCACCACCCACCCGTCTCCCGGACAAGTCCCCGGGAGACATTTTTTATAATAGAATAGCTGACTCACTGACTCACTGTTTTACTATCTTAAATTCATTCCCTGGCAAATCTTCGACTATCCAACCCATTTCACTAATTTTTGCTCGTAATTCGTCAGATTTGGCGAAATCCTTCGCTTCTCGTGCCACTTTGCGCTGATTTGCTACTTCAATTATATCTGCTGGTATTTCTACGGTTTGAGTATTGCCAAGTTCTAAACCCAAAATTTCATCCATCTTTGTAGCTGTTGCCGTTTTGTCTTCGATGGAGATATCGCTTTTGATCATTTCATGCAAAACAGCCAACGCTTCCGGAGTTCCCAAATCATTATTCATCTTCTCTAGAAATTTTTGATAAAATTCGTCATTAACCTGTCCAGTGTTTGCACCTTGCTCAATCAAAGATTTGATGTTTCTGAGTGTATTTCTAGCCGCTTCTAATCCTGTCCAGGTGAAATTAATCTTCGACCGATAGTGCGCACCGATCACAAAATATCGAAAATCGAGTGGAGCGAAACCTTTTTTCTTCAAGTCATCCAGGGCATAGAGATTGCCCAGACTTTTGCTCATTTTCTTGCCGTCAACCATGAGATGTTCGCTGTGTACCCAGAAATCGACAAATTTCTTGCCACTTCTTGCCTCCGACTGAGCGATCTCATTTTCGTGATGCGGGAAAATATTATCCACTCCCCCAGTGTGAATATCAATCGTCTCACCAAGTGTGTCCATCGACATAGTCGAACATTCTATATGCCAACCGGGTCTGCCTTTGCCGAGCGAGGAATTCCAATATATCTCGCCATCACTCTCATCCCAAGCTTTCCAGAGCGCAAAATCACTTGGATTTTCTTTGTCGTATTCGTCAGAGTTAACTCGAGCACCGGCCATAATCTCTCTATTCTCTAGTTTGGACAACTTGCCGTAATCACGAAACTTGGATATTGAAAAATAAACTGAGCCGTCAGCCGTTTTGTAAGCGTATCCCTTTTTCAGCAATTCTTCGATGAAGATAGCCATCTTTTCGACATATTCGGTCGCTCGTGTCAGTCGAGGAATTTCAATATTTAGCTCCCGAAGATTGTCAAGAAAGCTTTTCTCGTATTTGCGAGTTAGCTCGTCAAATTCCACTTTCTTGCCTTCCGAGCGTTTGATTGTCTTGTCGTCGACATCGGTAATATTCATCACTCTGTCAACCGTATAATCATTGGCCTGAAGCGTCCGCTCGAGCACATCATCGGCAATATATTTGCGCAGATTCCCAATATGCGCCGTGTCATAAACCGTCGGCCCACAGGTATACATCTTGACCGTTTTGCCCTCGATGGGCTTAAATTCTTCGACTGCTGAGGTCATTGTATTGTAAATTTTCATGTTATCTTACTACTTAATTCTTACTGCTTATTGCTTAATTCTTAATTTACCACAAATCCCCCGATTATCAAGAAACGAGAACAAAAGTTGCCAAATAATGTGTTGAAAAAGAAACCAAAGACTAAGTAATAATCTATCAAAAAAAAGAAACGGCGAAATTCAAATAATGATTGTATTCACACAACAAATTCTACAAAATATCGTCGATCGACGATATTTTGTAGAAAATATTAGTTATTTATGAAATTGATTCGATCCGCGAAGACGAAATACAAACTGATTGTTCATACCCCATTTCGAATCAGCGTCTGCCCAACCGTAATTGAGCCACAACCCAAAACGATCATGCTCTAAGCTAAAAATGTTTGAAAAAATACTCTTGTCCGATGTCGGCACCATTGCGATCTCATAGCGGCTGTTCGCTTGCTGACTAACATCCTTTAATCGCTGGTACGGACCAACTATAGCTGGACAAAGCTCCAACCCCAGCTGTCGTGCAATTGCATAGATTTGGTCTACGTTTGGATTATAGCGAAAACCAAGTTCAGAGACACTTAGACGTATAATTTGAATATTTTCGGGGTTTTGGCTATATTTTTGAAATTCTGTTTGGCTGTATTGCCGCCTATTTTTAGAGAAGATACTCTTTTTTCCAATTCTTCATGGCTACCGATTTTTTTAACAAGGTAATTATAAGTTTTCACACCGAGTTGAACGATCAGGGTGTACTGTTTTACAATTTCAATAATTCGCGTTTGCGATTCCAAGCCTTTCTTGATGTTTGGTTTTTCCTGATCCAGCACCAAATCCAGACCGGGTTTTAATTGGCTTATCGTTTTAATAGATTTCGTTAGATTTTGGCAAGAATATTTCATGAATTCCGTTCATTATTTTATCACAGAAAACCACTAAGACAAAATTATGACGCAAAAAATCCGCCAGCAATCTGGCGGATTTTCTAGGACTATATTTAGATCGTGTTTAGCTTCTCACCCTCTTCGGAGTACCAGGAGATTGAATCAGGATCATCGTCAAACGCTTCTACCGTTGGTTCGGGCGCGCCATCTTCTGATTCTTCACTGCCATAAGGGAATTCGTCACCTTTAATTTTTTCTAAGCTGCCTCCGCATTCGGGGCATTCGTTTCCATCAAATCTGACAATTTCACACTCGGGACAGAAGAATTTTTCCTCCTTCATAGCGCCTCTTTTGTTTTAATTTTTCAAAACTAAGTTGGATTTTAGCGACCAAGTGGCAAGGAAGTCAAGACAAGTTATCCACTATCCAAATTTGTCAATTTCCAAGCAATAATTTCCAAAAGTTATTTCCACTTTACTACTTGCGGCTAAATTCTTACTATTTGCTTCTGACTTCTGACTCCTGACTTCTTGCCGCTAACTAATCAGTATTCCCTTCGCCCTTCAATTGATCTTTTGAGTGTAACTTCGTCGGCATATTCCAAATCTCCACCGACTGGCAAACCGCGGGCAATTCGGGTAATCGACAAATCGAGACCTAGCTTACCAATTCGATCTTTGATATATGTAGCTGTCGCCTCACCTTCGAGATTAGGATTAGTAGCCATGATAATTTCTTTGATTTTGCCGGCTTGGACACGCAGGAGAAGTTGATTGATTCGCAAATCTTCCGGTCCAACTCCATTGATCGGCGAAATTACCCCACCCAAGACATGATAAACACCATTGAAACTCAAAGATTTTTCCAGCGCGATCACATCGAGCGGTTCTTCCACAATCATCACTGCTGATCTATTCCGCTGTTCATTTTGGCAAACGAGGCAGAGATCGCTCTCGGAAATATTGAAACACTCTTCGCAATATTTGAGGTTGTTACCCAAATCCAAAACCGCTTGGCCAAGCCTGGAAATATCAGCCTTTGGCTTTGTCAGCAAATAGAAAGTAAGGCGTGCCGCCGACTTCGGCCCAACTCCCGGTAATTTGGAAAATTCGTCTATTAAATTTTGTATTGAGCTCGGCAACATAGTGATTTATTTATCAAGTTTATCAAGTTCGTCAAGCTTATAAAGTTATAAAAGTTTTTAGACTTCTTGAGACTGTTTAAGACTATTTTAGACTGATTTAGACTTCTTCCCCTTTTGATTCGGCCTTGGGTTGATTCGGATTTTCCCATGTAGCGTAATCGCAATCAGGATAGCGCGAGCATCCCCAGAAACTCCGACGCCTCTTTGTCTTGCGTTCAATCAGCTCGCCCTCACCGCAAGTTGGACATTTGATCCCGGTCTTGCCGACAATCGCCTTCGTGTTTTTGCATTTCGGGTAATTTTCACAAGCCAGGAATTTGCCGAATCTGCCTTCCTTGAGCACCATGCTGCCGCCACATTTTTCACATTTTTCCTTCTCTGCATCTGGCAAACTCTCGACTGTGCCATCTCCTTCGACAACCTCCAAATCCTTGTCTTCTTCCTTCGTCTCCAGGGGTCGTGAATATTTGCATTTGGGATACCCAGTGCAAGCGATAAACTTGCCGAATCTGCCATGACGAATCGCCAAAGTTTCGCCGCATTTTGGACATTTTTCGTCCAATTCCTCAACCGGCATAATTTCACTCTTGTCGATTTCTTTCATTTTGAGAGCAAGATTTTTCGAAAAAGGTTGATAAAATTCATCGATTACTTTGTGCCAATCCATTTTGCCTTCAGCAATTTCATCAAATTCATCCTCCATATTGGCCGTAAACTTGTAATCAACGACATGATCAAAATGCTTGACCAAGAGATCATTTACAATCAAACCAATTTCGGTCGGTTTGAATTTTTTCTCTTCCAGAAGTACATAGCCGCGATTCTGGATTGTTTCCAGAGTCGGCGCATAAGTCGAAGGTCGCCCAATCCCGAGACTCTCCAGCTTTTTGACTAAAGTCGCTTCAGTGTAGCGTTTCGGTGGTTCGGTAAATTTCTGATCCTTGATCATCCTGATAAAATCGAGCAGTTCGCCCACCGTCAAGGCTGGAATCTTGGACTGAACCTCCTCTGTTTCCTCATCTTTTCCCTCTGTGTACACTTTCATGAAACCATCAAATTTGACTACCTCCCCTTTGGCCTGGAAAAGAAAATTTCTCGCTCCCTTGGCCTCTATTTTGACTGAAAGAACATCAAATATTGCATCAGCCATCTGAGTCGCCATTGTTCTCTTCCAAATCAATTCGTATAATTTCTGACCGCGACGATCATCCGTCACGCTCATCTTGTCGAAATGGGTTGGACGAATTGCTTCATGAGCTTCCTGTGCGTGTTTCGTTTTGGTTGAATAAACACGGCCGTTTTTGTCCAAATATTTTTCGCCAAAATCTTTTGCAATTAGAGTTTTGATCGCAGCCACAGCTTCAGCAGAAAGATTGGTCGAATCCGTTCTCATATATGTAATGTGGCCTGCTTCATACAAATGCTGAGCCAAGACCATAGTCTGCTTCGGCGAAAATCCCAGTTTGCGCGATGCCTCCATCTGCAAAGTTGAAGTGGTAAATGGCGCTGCCGGTCTCCGAATCGAATCCTCGTGGACAACGTCTATAACTTTATATTTCGCGCCAGTCAAATCCTTCTCAACTTTATCGGCTTCTTCTTTTGACTTGATCCCCATTTTGGTTATAATTTTACCATCGATTTGAGTCAAATAGGCTGGAAATTGCTCCTTTTTGCCGGTTTTTGCCAAATCTACCCCCAAAACCCAATACTCTTCAGGTTTGAATTTTTCAATTTCTCTCTCCTTTTCAGCAACCAATCGGACAGCGACCGATTGAACTCGACCAGCCGACAATCCCTTCTTGACCTTTTTCCAGAGCAGCGGACTCAGCTTGTAACCAACCAAACGGTCTAGCACGCGACGAGCTTGCTGTGCGTCAACCAAATGAAAATCAAGACCTCTAGGATGACTGACTGCGTGCTCAAGCGCCGTCTTGGTAATTTCATGGAATACGATTCGTTTGACCTTTGGGTCGTTTTGCTTTAGACCCAGGGCGTAAGTCAGGTGCCACGAAATCGCTTCTCCTTCTCGATCCAAGTCAGTTGCAAGATAGATTATATCTGATTTTTTGGAATAGCTTTTGAGCTCCGCTATCGTCTTCTTAGCCTTCGGCAAAATATCATATTCCGGCTCGTAATTCTTGTCGACATCGATACCAAGACTCTTCTGCGGCAAATCACGAACATGGCCAAAGGAAGCAAGTACCTTGAAATCTTTGCCTAAATATTTCTCAATTGTCTTGGCCTTTGCCGGCGACTCGACGATAACTAAATTCATATTCCTCGCTTTAAATAAATTGCTTTTGTATTTCGAAGTCTTTAATTAAAATACCAAAAGAATAAAAATACTACAAATCAAAATAAAAATTTTGCGAATAACTTTTGCATTTACAATTAAAGGTTAAAAGTTAATATGATTTGGTGGAATTTATTTCAATTTATATCTTCCGCCACCGATGTTTTGGACCAAGCCTTTCATTTCGAGAAGCGTCAGCGTCGTATTGACCGACATCACATCCAATTTGGAAAGAATGACAAGTTCGTCGCCTGATTTTTCGCCAGTTTTGAGCAGAGCCAAAAGCTTTGACTCTTCAACACTATCGGCCAAAATTTCCCTTGCCTTCATTTCGTTTGATTTCTCTTCGATATTCAGAACCTGCAAAATGTCACTCACTTCCGTCACTGGAATCGCACCCATTTTGATCAATTTATTTGTCCCCTCCGACATCATGGAGTCAATATTTCCAGGCACCGCGAAAACTTCGCGATTATACTCGAGCGCAAGTCCAGCTGTAATCAGGGATCCAGAATCAAGAGCTGCTTCGACAACCAGCGTCCCCAAGGACAAGCCTGCAATAATGCGATTGCGGATTGGAAAATTTGGAACAAGGGGCGGTGTACCAAGTGAATATTCAGAGATAATCGCTCCACCTTTTTCGATAATATCTTTGCCAATTTGGTAGTTTGAGACTGGATAAATCCGATCAAGTCCACAGCCAAGCACCCCTACCGTCAAGCCGCCAGCATCAAGTGTTGCCTGATGCGCAACACCGTCAATTCCGAGAGCCAGGCCGGAAACGATTACGAGCCCGTTTGTGGCACAAGACTTACTCAAAGTCGCTGCAACTTTTGCACCGTACTGAGAATATTTCCGACTTCCAACAATGGCCAGGGCCGGTCGGCTCAAAATCTCCAAATCACCGCGAATATACAAAAGCGCCGGTGCGTCCGGAATCTCGCGCAAAAGCGGTGGATATTTCTTGTCATAGATCGTAATATAGCCAACATCAAATTTGCTCAATTTCTCCAGTTCTTCCGCCGGAGAATATGCGCTCCTTGCCTCCAGAATCAAGGCAGTTATCTTTTCGCCAAGCTTAAGTGTCAGAATACTATTAGAAGTTTTCCAGGCCTCTTCCGGGTCCTCGAAGGCAGCTAGAATTTTCTTCAGGGTTTGGCTCCCAATTTTCGGATGAGCATTGAGTGCAAGCAAATATTTAGGATCAATCTTCTTCATAATCACATTCTAACAACGAAGAGCCAGAAATACAAAAAATAACAAGCCTTCGTTAAACTTTTAACCTGCTCGAAGAGCAGGCAGGCTTTACAGACCTTTTGGACTTTTGACTTCTTCAGACTTTCAACTTTTCAACCGCCAACTTTAGTAATTTTGAGTATAGGATTAAACCAATCGCTTCCATATTTCCATGTTGTTCTTTGCCCAAAATATTTCCGCCACCCCGAATTTCAAGATCCTCAAGCGCAATCGAGTATCCCCCGCCCAAATCCGTATTCTCGACAAGCGCCTTTAGTCGCTTGGTCGCGTTTTGGGTCAAACCCTTCTTTTGGTAAGTGAAGAGAGAATATGCTTGCTTTGGGCTACGACCGATTCGGCCACGAATTTGATAAAGTTGAGACAAACCAAAGTTGTCGGCGTTTTCGACAATGAGCGTGTTTGCATTTGACAAATCAAGACCGTTCTCGATAATAGTCGAGCAGACCAAAATTTTGATCTCCCCTGTCGTAAACTTCCGCATCACTTCGGCCAGATTATTCTCCCCCATCTGACCATGACCAACTTCAATTGAAATATTTGGATATTCCTTCTGTAGCCAAGTTTTGACTGACTGAATCGAGCGAACTTCGTTGTGCAAATAATAAACTTGGCCATTTCTGCCTAATTCACGATCAATATATTCTTTAATTATGACTTTGTCATACTTTTTCACAACAGTTTCGATGCTTTTCCTGCCCTCCGGAATTGAGGAAATTTGAGAAATTTCACGAATTCCCGAAAGAGCCATATAGAGGGTTCGCGGTATCGGAGTCGCGGTCAGGGTCAAAACATCAATATTTTCACGGAACAATTTCAGTTTTTCTTTGTCTTTTACCCCGAATTTCTGCTCCTCATCGACGACCAAAAGTCCGAAATTTTTGAATTTAATTTGGCTTTTGACTAATTTGTGTGTCCCGACCAGGATATCTAATTTGCCGTTTTCCAAATCAGCAATTGTTTCCTTCTGCTTCTTTGCCTCAACTAATCGGCTAACATGTCCGACATTGATCGGCAAACCCTCCACTCTTCTCTTGATCGTTTCATAATGTTGCTCAGCCAAGATCGTAGTTGGGACCAGGATCGCAACCTGATATCCGTTTGCAACAGTCTGAACAGCAGCCCGAATTGCAACCTCCGTTTTGCCGAAGCCAACATCGCCACAAACTAGGCGATCAGTCGGAATGTCCTTCTCCAAATCATTATAGACAGCCCTAATTGCTTCTGCTTGATCTGGCGTTTCCGAAAAACCAAAAGTATTCTCTACGCTTCTGGCCCAATCTTGATGAATTTTTCTCGGAATTTTCTTGACAATCTGTCTCTCAGCGTAAAGTTTCAACAGCTCTCGCGCCAAAATCAAGATATTCTCGTAAGTTTTCTTGTATGTCTTTTGCCAACTTACGCTGCCCAGACGGCTCAATTTGGGCCGACGCCGCCCAACCCCGAGATACCTAGTCAGTTTGTCAATCTGGTTTTCCGGCACGCGCAAAAGATCATTATTCAAATATCGCAAATTTATATAGGTCAAAACTTCAACACCAACCCGTTTTTGCTCGATACTTTCGAAAAGTCCAATTCCATAATCTTCGTGTACCAAATAATTCCCCGGGATAATTCTAGCGCCGTCACTCAGTATTAACAGATTTGGTAGTAAAATTAATTCTGAAACTTCACCAATTTTTTTTCCACTAGCCTGATCAAAAGTGTAGATTTTTTCAATATAATCGCCGAAAAAGTCAAGCGCGAAACTCGCTTCATTGTTGACCGGAAATATACGCAGGATTCCACCAAGCAGGCTAAATTGACCCGAGTGCAGCAAGCCCTCGCTTCTCTCATAACCAAAATCAACGAGAAAGGAAATCATTTCGTTCAATTTGTGCTGACTATTGACTGTAATTTTGAGAGATTTTGCCATTATTTGACTTTGTAATCTTCTTGCGCTAATATTCCGTTTGTAGAGTTCTGTTGTCTGTGTTTTGAAAGTATTGCCCCTCCTTTTGCTTTCTGACACAGACGGCACTTACTTTGCAAAAGAGTCTGGTTTCACTATGAGCCAGGCTCTTTAAAAACCTTGATATTATAAAATGATTCCAGAACTTTTGCAAGGCTGGAATCATTTTTGTATTTAGAATCGCTTATTTCTCGATTTCAACACCCATACTGCGAGCAGTTCCGGCGATGATTTTCTTTGCCGCTTCAATGTCGTTTGCATTCAAATCGCTCATCTTGGTATTGGCAATTTCTTCGAGTTGAGCCTGAGTCAATTTGCCAATTTTGTTTTTCTTTGGATTATCGCTTCCCTTTGGCAGTTTGATTGCTTTCATTACGAGGACAGCTGCTGGCGGTTGCTTCAAGACGAAGGTAAAGGTACGATCTTCGTAAACTGTAATTTCGACAGGGATGATGAAATCGCCTTTTTCACGAGTAGCTTCATTAAACTTGGTGCAAAATTCCATAATATTAACACCATGCTGACCGAGAGCCGGACCAACAGGAGGAGCCGGATTCGCTTTGCCAGCCGGGCACTGGAGTTTGATAATTGCTTTTATTGGTTTTGCCATAAATCTTTCTTCATTATATTGGTGTAGAAGCTGCGGATTACCCGCTCACCAATTACTTGTTTTATTTAACTAATTAACTACCTGCGCACTTGTTTACTTACAAACTTGCTCACTTTGTATTTAGATTTTCTTCAGCTGCAAGAAGTCCAGATTGACAGGAGTTTCGCGACCAAACATATTAACCAGAACCTTGACTTTGCCCTTGTTTTGATCAACCTCTTCGATTTTACCCTCAAATCCTTTGAGCGCGCCATCAGTAATTTTGATCAAATCCCCTACTCGCAAATCAATCTGATATTTCGGATCTTCGACACCCATCCGTTTCTTCAGCCGATCAACCTCATCTTTCGACATTGGGGTTGGACGAACTCCGAAACCGATAAACCCAGTTACATTGGGCGTATTCCGCACAACATACCAAGAATCATCAGTCACGATCATATCTACAAGCACATAACCAGGGAAAATTTTCTTCTCAATAATCTTGCGCTTGCTGTTTTTGATTTCAATTTGTTTTTCTTTTGGAACGATGACATCGAAAATTTTGTCCGACATATTCATCGACTCGATGCGCTGTTTCAGTGAATCTGCTACCTGCTCCTCATAGCCAGAATAGGTATGGATGACGTACCAGCTGCGTTCGCCGCTCTGTTTCAAGGTCAAGAATTTCTTCGATTGAACGAGATTTTCCTTCACCTGTACTGTCTCTTCGATTTTTTCTTCTTTTTTCTTCATCATACCCCTAGCTTTTATTTTGAATAATAAATTTGATAAGTCGGGACAAACCATAATCAGCACCAGCCGTAACTGCTACAGCGACTGCCGCCGAAACGATTACAATAATAGTGTGATTTATCACCTCCGTACGTGTAGGCCAAGTCACTTTCTTGAGCTCGGACCACACCCCTTTGAAGTAAGTGGTTATTGTGTTCATAATTATTTTTTAATGGTCAAAATCTTGACAATCAAAAGATCCTGCTTGTGGCCCAAGTTGCGCTGATAGTGCTTCTTTGGCTTAAATTTAGTACCGGTAACCTTTGGAGCTGTTGTAGGCCCGACGATTTCTGCTTCGACGCTAACACCTTCGAGAGTTGGAGTTCCGATTTTTACATCGCTACCATCTTCCAAAATCAAAACCTTGTCAAAAGTGATAGTCTTGGCATCTCCAAGATCTTTTGACTTAATCTTGTATTCGCGACCTTCTTCTACTTTGTACTGATCGTTGTTGTACGAAATAACTGCAAACATTTGTTCTCCTAACTTAAAAAAGACCGCCGGTCTTTCATTTGCTTAGATTCTATCAGATCATACAGTTTTGTCAATAGCAACAATTTTTTAAATCTATAATTAGTGAAACGCAATTTTTTTGTGACGGATGAAGACGCTCTGGGCAAGTCCTAGTGAAAACATGGTCACAAAAAGAGAGGTACCGCCATAACTAAGGAGTGGGAGCGGAATTCCAGTCACCGGCAAAAGACCCAGATTCATCCCGACACTAATCACAACTTGGAAAAATATCATCGCCGCCACGCCAATCACGATCAGGGTACCGAAGTTATCCAAAGCCGCTTTGGCAATATCAAGTAATCGATAAATAAGATAGCCAAAAATAAAAATTATCAGAAGTGAGCCGGCAAAACCAAAAGATTCGGCTATTCCGGCAAAGATGAAGTCTGTATGGGCTTCCGGCAAGAATTGTAATTGGCTTTGGGGACCTTGCCCCAAACCCTTCCCGGTCAAGCCGCCAGAACCAATCGTAATCTGGGCTTGTTGGACATTATAACCGCTTTTGTATGGATCCAGACTCGGGTCCAAGAATACGGCAATCCTCTGTCGTTGATAGTCCTTGAGCAAAAGCCCCATCGGTTTGACATTGAAATATGACAATACGACCACAGAAACCGCAATCAGGATCAGACCGAAAATCGAAAAAAGCTGGGCTTTTTTGGGCTTGGCCGCCAAAAGCATGACAAGATAAATAAAACACAAAACCATGGCCGTACCAGCATCGGGCTCCTTCATGATGAAGTACAATGTCGGAGTCATAATCAAAACTGAGACAAAGATATCAAGCCAGCGCAATTTACCAACACGACTCTGTAGAAACGAAGCCAAAACGACAATCGAGAAAACCTTGGCGATTTCCGATGGTTGAAGCTGGAAAAACTTAAGATCAATCCAGTTCATCGCACCGTTTACCGTCTTGCCAAAGAAATCGACATAGAGAAGCAGCAAAATCGAGACGACGTAGAAAATCCAAGCAATGCTACGGAAATGGCGATAATCAACAAAACTGACAAGAATGGCGATCGCGAGCCCAATAATCGCAAAAATACCCTGTTTCACTCCATAGCCGTCAAGATTTGTTCCCATGACCAGACTATAAATAACAACAACGCTAACCGCCAAAAGGATCAGAGGAATCACGAAAAGAGTTAAATCAATTGTCTTTATTCTTGTATTCACGCAAAAATTATAACTGATCGCCCAATAAAAGCAAATCAGATGTTTGCCTCAGTGAAACCACTGATTCAATTATTATAAATTTTTGAGACTTGCCCCGCCTTGGGCTCGGGCAGGGTTTAAAGATAAAATTTTTTAAGGGTTAAAGATAAAGGGGAAAAGAAAGATTAAGGGTTTAAAGTTTAAGCCTCTTTTCTCACCAGAAACCGAACGCCCAAGTACTCAAGCGAGTAGTCAGCGTTACTGCCGTACAAGCCAACCTCGCGA
>JAPLVL010000034.1 GCA_026397135.1 Candidatus Berkelbacteria bacterium | reverse complement strand
GTTTTTGTTCCATTAAAAACAGGTTGGACTAAACATGGTGGTGAAGGACTAAAGATTTTCATTGGTAATACCTAATTCATTAATCTGGTTATGACTAATCAATATACCAGATTTGTTACCAACGTATCTCAGCCTCCGCAACCATAATAAATGTGGCACCGACGAAACGCCGGTGCCAGGTGAAGCTAATTTTCTTCGGGGAAGCCAAGCCCCTCGACCATATGCCGAATCGCCGTCCGTGTCACCCCGCCGATTTCGACATCGATGAAGGCCGGCCGCATCACCAGGTCAACTTCGGCCGGAGCCATGAAGCCACGCGCAATGGCCAAGGCCTTGACCGCCTGATTCAGAGCACCGGCGCCAATTGTGCGCATCTCCACGCTGTGGTCTTTCGACATGCGGATCTGACCGGCCAGGGCGCCGGCCACTTTGTTTGGATTACTCTTTGCACTGACGTTGATCATGGTATTTACCTCGAAACAGAGTATAGATCTGATATATTTTTTAACATTATAATCTCAATTTGTCAAGATGTTGACATCCCTCTGTCACCTTATTATCGTGAAAATAAGTCAAATTAAAATTAATCAAAAAATGAAAAACAGGCTGACCAAACCATTACTTGGGCTAATTCTTCTCTTTTTTGTGTTGTTTGGAGCCGTTATTTATCGTACTTTTGGAAAAACAACAGCAAAGGATACTTTCGCCCCCGCAAATATTCCGCAGTCAATAAATACGCCAGAAAATTCAGTCATAGCAGAGCCAGCCCCAACACAAACAGCACCAGAGAAAACCACAAGTGAGGCCAAAGTTCTCTACAAGGTTGTCAGCGTAGTCGATGGCGATACGATCAAAGTCAGTATTGACGGCAAGACCGAAACACTTCGACTAATCGGAATAGACACACCCGAAACCGTTGACCCGACCAAGAGCGTTCAATGTTTCGGACCAGAGTCAAGTGAAAAGGCAAGAGCGTTGCTCTCTGGCCAGGAAGTTTCGCTCGAAAGCGATCCGAGTCAAGGCGACCTCGACAAATATAATCGCCTGCTTCGTTATGTATTTTTAGGCGACGGAACTTCATACAATCTGACAATGATTCAGGAGGGCTTCGCCCACGAATACACCTACAAGACGGCTTACAAATACCAGACCGAATACAGGTCAGCCGAGGCCTCAGCCAAGGCAGCTGGACTGGGATTTTGGGCGAAGGAAACTTGTGACGGCGACACCACGAAACCGAGTAAATCTAGTTCAAGTGCCAGTTCGGCTGGTACAAGCAATGCGAATTCATATCCGTCAGCGACCAAAACTCCGCCTGACCCGGCCTGCCCGATCAAAGGAAATATAAATAGCAGCAACGAAAAAATTTATCACATTCCTGGCGGAGCTTATTACACAGCAACAGTAATAGATGAATCGGCCGGCGAGCGTTGGTTTTGTAGCGAAAACGAGGCTGTGGCGGCCGGTTGGCGCAAAAGTGGCAAATAAATTAGGGACTGGATAAATCTTGCAAAGTTTTGACACTATCCTTCAAAGTATTTAGATCAGTTCCACTTGGAATTAAGCCCTCGATATATTTGATGAGGAAATAACTGGCCAAAATATATAAAATTGCCAAAAGAGCGAAACTATAAACCCCAGCTTTGTCCCAAGCCTTTTGATTTTGCTGGAAATGGCCGAAGCTAATCCACTTCCTTCTCCGCCAGGCGTTGGCTCGAGCAAAAAATGGCAAGATGAAAATAATAGGAAAAAAGATTCCACCGACAATACTAGCGGCGAGAAGCGGCCAATCGGCCATGGCGATGAAGTAGATCGGGCCAAAGACAAAAGCACCAAAGGAGAATTGCCGCAAATATTTAGACTTGCCCTCCTGCGAAATCTCCGCGACGCCTTCTTCCTTGGCAATTTCAGAAGCCAAAGCTCGATCAATCAATTTTTCTTTTTCGCCTGATTCTGTCATCATATCTTGATTATAGACCAAAATGATTGGAAATGAAAAAACATCCGAAATCTCAGATGTTTTTTCAAATATTTATTATAATATTGGATTAGCCCTGCAAATATTCTTCGAGATCAGTTGAGCGCTCGGCCTTTTTCAATTTCGAGAGAGCCTTGGCTTCGATCTGGCGAATACGCTCACGAGTAACGCCAAATTCCTGACCAACTTCCTCGAGAGTATGAGTGCGACCATCTTCCAGACCGAAACGCATTTTCAATATTTTTTGCTCTCGAGGCTGAAGATTACCAAGAAATTCCTGAATTTTGTCCTTCAAAAGTTGCTGTGAGGTTGCCTCTTCTGGTGAAGCGTGCTTTGTGTCCTCAATAAAATCTCCTAATTTTGAATCTTCTTCTTCACCAACAGGTGCCTCAAGAGAAACAGTTTCCTGCGAAATTTTTATAATGTGTTCAACTTTGTCTACCTCAAGCCCCATCTCCTGAGCTATTTCCTCTGGGGTAGGCTCTCGGCCCAAATCCTGAACCAATTGGCGCTGAACACGAATTAACTTGTTTATCGTTTCAATCATATGAACTGGAATACGAATGGTTCGAGCTTGATCTGCGATTGCCCTCGTAATTGCCTGCCTGATCCACCAAGTTGCATAGGTTGAAAACTTAAAACCTTTGCGATAATCAAATTTATCAACTGCACGCATCAAACCTGTGTTGCCTTCCTGAATTAAATCCAGTAGAGAAAGGCCACGACCAATATATTTTTTGGCGATCGAGACAACCAAACGCAAGTTTGATTCTGCTAGACGCTTTTTGGCCCAAACGTCACCCTTTTCTGATCGTTTTGCCAACTTAACTTCATCTTCGTTGTTGAGAAGCGGAATTCGACCGATTTCTCGCAAATACATCCGAACAGAGTCATCAGCTATATCACCAAGACCAAGCTCATCGATCAAATTCTTTTCCTTTTTTGCCTGCAAAATTCCGGCGATTAGACCTTTCGGCTTTTCGACTTCCTCTTTGAACTCAATCCCTTTACGAAACATGTAATCAAAAACCTGATCAAGTTCAGCCACATTTTCCTCTGGCTCCGGGATAATCTGAACCAACTCCTGCATCGAAATATAGCCGTGTGAGCGGCCTTTCATGAGAAGTTCATTTACCTCCGGCGAAAACGTTAAGATTTCTTCCTTTTTGGGAACAAAAATTTTCTTTGCCATTTTTTCTCCAAAATACCGTAGGTTGGGCAATTTTGTCCCAATCCACCGCATTCCCTTTCTTTTTGATTAAGAAATATAAACAGAGAATTAATCGACTTAATTCTTAATTCTTAATTCTTAATCCTGACTTCTGACTTCTGACTTCTGAGTAATTATACCAGTCTCCCGCTATTTAATCAAGTCCGAGAACTCCAAAAGCAGCTTTTTGACCGCGTTTTTGTCACCAGTTTGTTCAGCTTCTTTGATCCGTCTCGCAAAAGTTTCTTTGAGATTTTCCTTTTTTTCCGATTTCAAACGCAAAAGCAGATATTCCAATTCAATCAGAAGTGCATTTTCGGCTTCGGGATTGACCGTTTTTAAGAGCGCCATCGTGATTTGATCGTAAAAATTGCTAATGTCTGGTTTGATTTTTTCCTTGTCCAACTGCTTTTCCTTGATTGCTGACACTAGAGGCAAAAACTTGGGGTCAAACTCGAGTCCAGCGAAATCCTCATCAATTTTGGAAATCAGTGCCGGCTCAGCCCAAATTAGCCCAAATATTCTCTCTAGTATCGGTAAGTTCTCCAATTCCTGAACCTGCTCCTCTTTTTTTACATTAAATTCATTGTCAGCCTTTGATTTGGAGAGAGCATCAAGCAAAGATTTCTCCGATACCCGTAATTTCCCGGCCAGATAATTGATGTAGTGTTCCTTTTCGATATCAGAATAGATGATTTTGATCTCCGGCAATATTTCTCTGGCAATCTGTTTCTTTGCCGTTACGTCGAGCGGAACGGATTTGGTCAGGAGATTGTCAATCCAATATTCAAGGGACGGCTTCGAAGCAACAACAGCCGAAGTCCAAAGACTCGGATCTTTTTTGATCACCTCGTCCGGATCCTTGAAAGGTTTTGGCATACTGATCGTCTTGGTCGAAATATCACTCTGAAGTGCCAATCTAACCGCACGTTTCATCGCAGTCTGGCCAGCGTTGTCAGCATCGAAGCAAAAAACAATTTGACCGGCGTATCGTGTCAGGATTTTCAGCTGATCAAGAGTTAGCGCCGTCCCTGAGACAGCAACAGTGTTTCTAAAACCGGCTTGATGACAAGCGATCACGTCCATATTACCCTCAACCATCACGACTTGGCCAGCCTCCTTGATCGCTAGCTTCGCTTTGTCTAGTCCGTATATAGTTTTGCCTTTGATATATATAGCCGACTCGGCGGAATTAATATATTTGGCTTCGTTTGGCGAATTTTCCAAAACCCTTGAAGTGAAAGCAATCGTGTTTCCCATTATGTTATTAATCGGAAACATAATCCGTCCGCGGAAGCGATCGAAAATTTTGCCCCGCTCGCTCTTGATTGCAACCCCGCTTGCAACAGCTTCCTCTGCTGTGAATCCTTTTGATTGCAAATATCTAAGCATGAAATCCCAAGAGTCAGGAGCGTAGCCAATTTCAAAGCACTTGATCGTTTCTTCGCTCATTCCTCTGCTTCTCAGATACTCTCTGGCTTTTTCGGCCTTCGGATGATCGAGAAGAAGCTTTTGGTAAACCTTCTTGGCCCACTCATTTATTTCGAAAACTCTGGTTTTGGAATCAGCCTTGTGCTCCGCGTCTCCTACCTTGACCGTTTGGCTTTTCAACTCTATGCCTGCTCGATCGGCCAATAATTTCAAAGCGTTGTAGAAATCAACTCCCTCAATCTTTTGAACGAAAGTAATGACGTCTCCACCTTCACTACAGCCAAAGCATTTGAAACTTTGACGCTCCGGCGAAATCATCAAGGAGGGAGATTTCTCATTGTGAAAAGGGCAAACCGCCTTGAAATTCGCCCCCGCTTTTTTCATCGTCAAATAGGACGAGATTACCTCGACAATATCGCAACGATCTTTGATTTCCTGGACTTGATCAATCATCATGAAACCTAATAGCTAATTCAAGCGAACAATCTAATCACTTATATTTGGAATTCTTTTATATTTCACACCCTCATTAGTAAACCGTATTACAATACCTAAATCAACTCTGGAGATTTTCAGATACTGAAAAAGTTGAGTACAAGCTTCATGATAATGACGATCTCCTGATTTTAATTCAACAATAATTTTGTTTTCAACAAAAAAATCAAAATAGTTTCTTCCAACAACTTTCTCTCTAATCTTCAGCGGATAATAGATTTCACGAACATACGAAATGTTTTCATCTTTCAGTAATATTTCAAAGGCATCAGCATAATTCTTTTCTTTGAGGCCTGCGCCCAACGAGTTGAAAACTTCAAAGGCAAGGTCAACGATCTTGTATGACAATTCCTTATGGATTAAATCTGCCATCTCGCCCCATTTTTTATTTGATTACCATCTTTTTCGCTTGTTCGCATAAATTCGCTATTGGCCTACTTGTAAAGGCGTTTCATTAGCGGATTTAACTGCGTTGGAATTTCGTAAACGCTAGTATCACAGAGGCGCGCAATTTCGTCGAGCGTGATTTCTTCATCCCCATCACGGCCAATCAAAGTCACAATGTCATTCGCTTTGCAATTTGAAATATTGGTAATATCGACAATAATCATATCCATCGTGACGCGGCCAAGAACTCTCGCTCTTTTGCCATGTATCAACACATGACCAACGCTCGAAAGCGATCGACGAAAACCATTCCAATAACCAATAGGAATAACTGCAATTGTTGTGTCCTTGTCCATGGTTTCTGTCAAATCATAACTAATCCGCTCACCCTTCTTGATTTGTTTGACTTCACCTGTTATGGCTTTCCAAGACAAGGCAGGAGCGAGAGAAATTTTGTCTTCGCAGTATGCCCTGGCTTCATTTGAGGTCCAGAGGCCATACAGACCAATCCCGATTCGCACCATATCGAAATGAGATTTTGGGAAAAGCAGAGTCCCAGCAGTCGCCGCAGCATGTTTGATCAAGTTAGGACCAAAATATTTTTCAGCAATTTGCAAAGCCTGATTGAACTGGCAAATTTGTTCCTCTGTGTCTCTAGGAAACGCCGGATTTTTGGCTGCTGCAAAATGAGTAAATATTCCCTCTGTTTCAACAGATTTCAACTGGCCGATTTGTTGGCAAGCATCTTTAATTTCATCCAGTTGAAATCCTTGCCGGTGCATACCCGTATCAACCTTCAGGTGAATTTTCAGCTTGCCGCCTTGGGCTTTCAACTCATCAATCTGATCGAAGCTCGAAACTGTAACCGTAATATCATTTTCAGCACAATCGTTAAGCCGCTCTGGCAAGGTGTACCCCAGGATCAGAATCGGGGTTTTAAGCCCTTCAGCTCGCAATTTCATTGCTTCCGTGACAGAATCAACTCCAAGAAAATCGACGCCAAATTCAGACATTGTCTTGGCATAATCGAAGAGGCAATGGCCATAAGCATTTGATTTGGCCACCGCCATTAACTTAACTTTTGAGCCTATTACTTGTCGGAAAGTATCGTAATTTTTCAGAAGAGCAGTCTTGTCAATTTCCAACCAAGTTCGAACTCCAATTGGCCTTTCCATTTTAAATCCTCTTATTTATTTAGATTCTCAATAAATTTATTCAGTCGTTTGTCAAGCAATTCGTCGTTTCCATCGAAGTAAATGTTCAAGATGATCCCGAGATCCATTAATTCTTTTTCCAGGTTTTCGTAGCCTACCGAACTTTTGGGCGTATCGGTTGCCTTGAGTAAATTATCTTTTTCCAGACATTCACGCAAATGGTCAAGCAAAGCCAATTTACAAAAATAGTGGTTGGACCATTTACTCTCCAGGAGGAGTTTGATTTTTTTCTTGCTATCCATATTTCTCCCTGTTAATTATTAATTGAATAATAGCTTCAAACCTGATAGAATTCAACCTGAACTATAAGCATAATGATGAGATTTCAATCTGTATAATTCATATTGCTTACAGCTAACATTACGGAGAGATCGCATAGTGGCCTAGTGCGCACGCTTGGAAAGCGTGTGTGGCAGCAATGTCACCCAGGGTTCGAATCCCTGTCTCTCCGCCATCCAATAAGCTCATGGCTTCCAGCCAAGAGATAGACGGATGTCCCGAACACGGTTGAAGGGTTGAAAAGGTTACAAAAGAAATATCGATCAAAGAAATTTGGTCGTTTTTTGATTATTTAGCATAATGTTCGCGAAAACGAAACGTTGCTATGACCTTGGACTTAGTTCTTCGAGAAGTGCGTTTAGATTGACGGATTTGGCCGCAATCATTTTGTCACCAGCCCCGTAGTAAATCATCACTCTATCACCCTCTAGGATCGCTGAGGTTGGGAAAACAACATTGTTGACTACCCCAGACTTCTCATATTCGCTACTAGGCGAGAAAAGAGGGTTTTCGAGGCGGCCAATTACTTTGAGTGGATTTGCCGAATCGAGCAAGGCAGCTGAGGCATGATAGACACGGCCAAGCGAAGATTGCTGCACTGTATGATAGATCAGAAGCCAGCCGGATTTGGTCTTGATCGGCGGACAGCCCCCACCTAGATTCCAACTGTCATACCAATATTTCGGCTCCAGAATTGTAAATTGGTCCAAATGCGAAAGTTGATTTTTCCAAAAATCTTCAGTTAAATCAGAGAAATGTTCAAACGAAACAATCTGAATACCAGGCAAAACTCGATGGCAAAGTAAATATTTGCCATCAATTTTTTCAGGAAAGAGAAAGGCATCCTTTTCCCAGAGTAAAATATCCTTGCCGCGAGATTCTTGGTATCTCTCTTCAAATGCTTTGTAGCGCAGAGATAAATCAGTCGAGCGGAAAAGTTCACCTGCTTTTTCATATGAAATACTCGGCAAAAGCAACCCTCTCTTCTTAAAAAACGGTAACTTTTCGGCTGTCGCATAAGCAATTCGAGCATTCTTGCCATCATAGGCGGTATAGAAGAGATAATATTTGCCATTAAGGAATGTGATCCTAGGGTCCTCCAATCCCTCCTTTTCGTAGTCATATTCAGGAACAAGGAGAGGTGTATCAAATCTTTCAACCAATTCATTATTTTTGAATCGACAAAACCCAATCGTTGATTTATTTTCTTTGTTTACTGCCCGATAAAACATCCAAAGTTCACCCATTATCTCGATGCAAGCAGGATTTAGAACCCCACCGATCTCAAAGTCATAGAGAGGACGCAGAACAATACCTTCGTTTTTGATTGTAAGCATTTTGCCTTTTCTTTATTAATCTTTGCAGCAAAAATTGTAGATTCTCACCGTATGAATAATTATATCAAAAAAATATAAATAAATACCCTATTTTTCAGTTTCGTTGCCACAGGTTGACTATTGTGCTATGGTAAGTGTTGTGAAATAAAATATTGTACTAATCGATAGAAATATGAACACCAAAAAGCAAAAAATAATGATTCTCTCAAGCTGCCGACCAAGAGACTGCGGTATTTGCTTTTTTTTTTTTTTTTCATGCAATGGAGTTTTCGTCTAATGCTCCGGTGATAATACCTCGTTTTCCTTTTAAAAGGTTGTATGACATAGCTGATTGTTTTAAAGATCCGATTTGTAAAAATAGAGAATATCTGATTAATCTGCTCGATTTGGTCAAAAAACCGATTATCATAACTTTTCATACTATTTTGAAAGAACCAAGTCTGAAGCAAAAAGAGGTTTTGTACGAGCTTGCCAAGAGAAGCGATCGGGTTGTTGTTATGGCCGAAATAGCGATTGAAATGCTTGACGAAATCTACAATGTTCCAAAAGAGAAAATCGTAATGATCCCCCACGGTGTGCCAGATCTTCCATTTGACAGCCAAGTTAAATCGAAAGAAATAATCGGACTCAAAGACAAACTTATAATTTCAACACTAGGCCTCTTGGGGCCCGGAAAAGGACTTGAGTATATTATCACTGCCATACCAAAGGTTATTGCCAAATATCCAGAAGCCAGATATTTAATTCTAGGACCAACACACCCTCTAGTCGCCAAGAACACCGGGGAAAGTTACCGAGAATCACTGGTTTCTGAAATTGAGAAGCTTGGGCTTTCTGATTATGTAATTCAATACAAGAAATTCTTTAACAATGAAGACATCGCCCTATTTCTCGGAGCAACCGATATTTATATCACACCTTACGAAAATCCGCAGCAAATTACTTCTGGCACTCTCGCTCGTGCTGTCAGCATGGGACGAAGCTGTATTTCAACTTCCTACATTTATGCCAAGGAGGTTTTGGGAGACGAGCGTGGTCTTCTGATTCCTTTCAGAGATAGTGACGCAATTTCTGAGGCAATAATCACATTGATTTCAAATGAATCGATGCGCAAAGAGATGGAAAATAAATCGTACCAATACTCCCGTCCAATGACCTGGGAAAATGTCGCGAATCGATATCTTAAATTATCTCAAGAAATTACTTCCTAAATCACATGCAACCACAAATAAAATCACCCGATCTTTCTCATCTAAAAGGTTTGACTACTGAAATTGGATTAATCCAGCACTGCAAACTTGGCATCCCGGATCTTAGTTTTGGTTATTCAATCGACGATTGCGCGAGAGCTTTAATTGCGATTTATCAATACCTTGAAATCTACCAGGACCAGTCTGTTTTGCCACTTGCAAAAATATATCTAAACTATATCAAGAAAGCCAAGATTAAGGGCGGATATTTTCATAATTTTGCCGATCAAAATGGAATATTCATCGATCAAATCGGATCAGAAACCTCAACTGCTAGAACAATCTGGGCGCTTGGCTATATTGTCAACCGCGAAGATATTTCAAAGCAAAACGCAAGCGTTGCCAGAGAAATGCTGCTTGACCTGCCTCCAATCGAGAATCTAAAATATATACGGTCAAAAGCTTATGCACTAATCGGATTTTGTTTTCTGAAAGACTACGAAAAAGTAAAAAAAATGGCCGATGCCATCTCTGAATCGTACGAGGAAAATAAAGCGACAAATTGGTTTGAAAATAATTTGTCTTACGCCAATGCAATTTTGCCTTACAGCCTTTTTCTTGCTTTTGATCTACTCAAGGACGGAAGATGCTTGAAAATTGCAACCGAAAGTCTGTTATTTCTTGATAAAACAATGAGAATTGATTCTATTCCAAGTCCGATTGGACATACTGGATGGGATTTTGGCAGCAATGACAAACCTGTCTACGACCAACAGGTGATCGAAGCGACCGATATGATATTGGCCGCAACTGCTGGATCACTTGCTTCTAGTGAAATTAGAGATGGCCAGATTGTTCGCGATTGGTTTGGCTGGTTTACCGGGTTCAATATAAACAAAGTTTCGCTTCTTGACGAGACCAACGGAGCATGTTTTGATAGTTTGACCAAGGAAGGAAGAAATCTAAACCAGGGGGCAGAATCAATGGTTTGCTATCTACTCGCTCACTTGGCGATATCAGATTCAGGAGTCGTAGCTCCACTCAAATAGTTTTTCCGCCAAGAGCGACGCAGAAGCAACGAATTTGAGACTACCGAAACTGAGCTCATGGCCATGGCGAGACCAGCAATTTCTGGCTTCAAAACTAGCCCTAGGCCAGCAAATACACCGGCAGCAACAGGAATACCAATAATATTGTAAAACAGAGCAAAAAACATATTTTGCCTGATTTTCTTCATTGTCGCTCTGGATAGTTCAATTGCTTTTGTTATATCTCGAAGATCGTTTTTGATTATCACTATTCCACCCGTCTCCATAGCAATATCGGTACCTGAGCCCATCGTAATTCCGAGATCGGCTTGGGCAAGCGCCGGCGCATCATTTATTCCATCACCCACCATTGCTACTACCTTGTCGTTGCGCTGAAGCTTTTTTATTTCGGTCGCTTTGTCTTCGGGCAATATTTCAGAGAGCACCTTGGATATTCCGACTTGTTTTGCGATAGATTTAGCTGTCCTATCATTGTCACCGGTCATCATCCAAACCTCGATTCCCATACTTTTTATTTTTGCAATTGCCTCAAGAGAAGTGCCTTTAACTGTATCTGCGATTGCAATTAATCCAATAATTTCTTCAGCATCGGACAAAACTATGACGGATTTGCCTGACTCTTCCATTTTGTGAATAGTCAACATTAGATCGATAATCAGCGGATTTTTGATGGACGATTCAATAAATTTGATTTTACCAAAGTAATACTTTGTATGATTAATTTCCCCAGAAACCCCCTTGCCTGATTCTGACTTAAATTTGGAAACATCATACAATGCATGATTTCCTACTTTGGCTTTATTTATAACAGCCTCTGCAAATGGGTGTTCGGAATGGTATTCCAAAGACGCAGCAATTTTCAATATCTCGTCCTCTTTTATTTTTTTACGATTATCTACTGCTTGTATATTTGTAACTTCTGGTCTCCCCTTTGTTAGTGTTCCCGTCTTGTCGAATACAATAATTTTGATTTTCTCTGCCATCTCTAGCGGTTCGCCTCCTTTTATCAAAATCCCTGTCTCCGCGCCGATTCCGGTACCAACCATAATCGCCGTTGGAGTCGCCAATCCAAGAGCACAAGGGCACGAAATCACAATTACCGAGCAGAAAGCCAAGAGTGCGAAGCTTAATGACGAATGAAGCGGAAATATCCAAACCACAAATGTCAACGCGGCAATCAAAATTACAGCGGGCACAAACCATGCCGCAATCTTGTCCGCAATAGCCTGAATCGAAGACTTCGATCCCTGGGCCTCTTCTATCAATCTAACGATGGATGACAAGATTGTTTCAGGCCCAATTTTCGTTACTCGAAACTCAAAGCTACCAGTATTATTGACTGTCGCGCCTGATACTGAGTCACCAACTTCTTTTTCTACAGGCAGGCTCTCCCCTGTAATCATAGATTCATCCACCGAGGAGTTCCCTTTGGTAATTATTCCATCCGTTGGAATTTTCTCACCGGGCCTGACCAAAACAATATCATCATGTACAACTTCCTCAATCGATAAATCCAAGGTCTTACCATCACGAATTACCCTAGCGGTTTTGGGTTGCAGCCCAATAAGTTTTTTGATTGAATCGTAGGTTCTGCTCTTCGCTTTGGCCTCAAGCCATTTTCCGAGCGTCACGAAGGTAATAAGGAAGGCAGCGGTTTCAAAATACAGATTAGGAATTCCTTCACCATTGATACCCAAAACAGTATGATAATGTATGATATATATGACCAGGTTGACAAGGCTATACAGAAAAGCAGTAGAAGTACCTATTGTAATTAGTGAGTCCATGTTAAATGTTTTTAGTCGTAGGCTTGACCAGGCTCCTTTGTAAAATCCAAAACCAATCCAGAACTGGATAGGAATGGTTAGAACCAGAGAGAAAATACCGGAATATTGCAATAAGGAATTTTGACCAGGTAGCCAGCTTGCCAAATCGAGTAACATGAAATACAGCATGGGCAAAGACAAGATAATTGCGAAAATTAATCTCCATTTAAGAGCTATTATCTCTTCGCTTTTTCTTTTTTCATTCATTTGACTTTCGCCTTCTAACGCCACGGTGGCAACATAGCCTACTTCCGAAACTTTTCGGAGAATATCTTCAACTGAAGTCTTTGAGGTATCAAAAACAAGTTCGCCTTTCTCTGTAGTATAATTTACGCTAGCTTCACTGACCCCCTTTGTCTTCTTTAGGTTTTTTTCAATCAAGAGTGCACAATTTGTACAATGCATCCCTTGAATATTTATTTGAATCTTCGCCATATATTCTCCTGATTATTTAATTCACAACTTCGATACTGCCTCGATACATTCCCATCGAACAAGAGAATGGAATTATTCCTGCCTCACCGGGAGTGAAATTAATCGTATTTTGACCAATTTTTAGATATTGATTTATCTTCAGCTTCTCCGAATAGAGACTGGCCGAACAAACATTTGAATTCGTTGACTCAATAACCCATTCAACTGGCTGCCCAACTTTGACCGTAAAATTGTTGGGAGTATAGCCTTTTGCGTCTTGCCTCATCTTAATGACTTGGGTCCCATTATTATTAGTAACAATGTTATGGACTTGCAAATTGTTACTTTCGTGAAAATACTTTTGAAATCCCGCAAGACTGAAACCATTCGAAATGTTCAATATAGCAAGAGCTATTACTATTATACCAGCTACTTTGAAAAATCTCTTGGCAAAGACGCCTTGTACCATTGCCGACAATCCTCCAATACCGAGTAGCCCGGGAGTCGTACCTACTGCGAACAAAAGCATTATTGCTGCTCCAGACCAAAAACTACTACTCGAGATTGCGTAGAGTTGCATCGCTTGCGTAAATCCACAGGGCAGAAAGAAGGTTAGCGCACCAATCAGCATCGAATTAGTGTGGCTATACTCCTTTTCTTGGTTATTCTTAATTCCGAGAAAGTTTGACAATGAGGGAGGGAGGGAAAAATTAATATTTGAAATCAGCGGAAATATTTCAATCAGTTGAATTCCGATGAATATCATAACCACTCCTATGAGGATTGTCACAAGGCCCAAGATACTACCAGAAAGCTGAAATACTTTTCCCATTAATCCTATCATCCCCCCAAACAGGAAAAAGGAGGCAATGCGTCCGAAATTGAAGAAAAGATGGGGACGAAATTTCTGAACAGAGGTAGCTTTTGGAAATTTCTCCGCAAATTTGGCCGAGACTCATAAGTGCAAAAAGAAAGTCTTTCCAAACTCGAGGCTCAAATGATACCCATTTTTTTGGATTTTCAGTCCCTATTGCATAGCCAGCTTCTTCGATTGCTAAGCGAAAAACACTCTCTGCGATCGGCTTTGTATGATAAATTATCGCAGATTTGGATTTTAAACTTACACGAGCATTTTTAACACCTTGAATAGTCTTTAATTTATCCCCAAGTATCATCTCGCACGATCGACAATGTATCCCCTTGATTGGTAATATCGTCTTAAGCATTAGCGATCCCTTCATAAAAAATAACTTGATTCTTAATACTTGCTGCCTTATTCTCGTCCACTATTTGTTCGCCCATTTTGATACTTTCAAAATTTCTTCGATCATTTCCTGTTTCCTTGCTTCATTGCTTGTTTTCATCGCATTTTTGAAGCAAGTATTTAAATGCCCTTCCATCAATTGTTGGTGAGCAGATTTAAGAAGTCCGATCACTGCCAGGTTCTGCTGCATTATATCTATGCAATAGTCGCCACTTTCGATCATCGCAACAATCTTGTCAATGTGGCTTCTGGCCTTTTTGAAATTTACCAAAGTCTGTTCATGTTTCTTGTCCACAATATTTCCTCTTTTTAATACCTGCACCTATGGTATAGGTTAAAATAAGAATATCTCCACTGTTTTGATTTGTCAAATGTCAAAATATATTGCATTTCGACAAATTTAAAGTACTATATTAGTCAGAGTGGTGAATCCCTGCAAGAATTAATTTGGAACCAAACTATGGAAAATAAGATCAAAATAGCCGTTGTATTTGGTGGACAATCAGCCGAACACGAAATATCAATAATTTCTGCGATAAATGTGATGAAATCGCTAAGTATGAAAAAGTATGATATTTTTCCAATTGCAATTAGTAAAGATGGTGGCTGGTTTTTCGACTCATTCGACAAACTAGTTTCAACAGAAACAGATGCAAAGACGATACATCTAGAAACTGGCGCTGGCTCCAGAACGGCTATCACTTTAATTTCAAACCAGGGAAAAACAGGGTTAATTGATGTCAAAGATGGAAGAGTAATCAGTCAAATTGATGTCGTGTTTCCGGTGCTTCATGGCACAAATGGTGAAGACGGAGCAATCCAAGGGTTTTTGAAACTTGTTGGTGTCCCCTTCGTCGGGGCAGGTGTTTTGGGTTCGGCAATCGGAATGGACAAGGATGTGATGAAGCGGTTGCTGAAAGAGGCTGGAGTTTCGATCACCGATTTCCTGGTATTTTCAAATAATTCAAAAATTGATTATGAGAAGATTGAGGCAAAGTTAGGTCTCCCGATGTTCGTAAAACCTGCCAATGCTGGATCGTCGGTCGGAGTCTCACGTGCAGAAAACAAGGCGGAGTTTCTCAAAGCTGTCAAAAAGGCATTCCTGTTTGACCAGAAAATTGTAATCGAAAAAGCAATCAGCGGAGAAGAGATTGAGATTTCAGTGATCGGAAATGAAAACCCCCGAGCTTCATTACCTGGCCGAGTAATCCCCAATCATAAATTTTATGACTATGAGGCGAAATATATTGATGAAAACGGCGCTAATTTCGAGATTCCAGCCAAGCTCTCAGAAGAGCTGATCAGGAAGATCCAAGCGGTTGCAATTCAAACATATCAAACGCTCTGCTGTGAAGGGATGGCTCGTGTCGATGGTTTTCTGACCGAAGATGGAGACTTCATTATCATTGAAATAAACACAATCCCCGGATTTACTAGTATCTCGATGTACCCTAAACTTTGGAAAGTCTCAGGCCTTGCATACCCTGACTTGCTAGACCAATTAGTCAAACTAGCAATAGACCGGCGAAAAAAAGAGATGGAAATTGAAGTTAATTTCGTAAACAAGATATAGAAGGATCAAAAAAGTGTTTGATTTGTCTCTTCGTCACTTTCAACAGAGGCTTTGTCTTCTGCCTCAAAAGCAGGAATTACTTCCTCGTCTTCGCTTCCCGGGAGTTCAAGGCTTTTGATCCCTGGCAAAGTCATTCCAGCAATACCTTTGATGTCGCCATAAATTCCAACCATATTCTCTTCGACTCGACCAATTTGTTTCTCTCTCTCAGCCCAAATTTTAGTATAGGCGCGTTTTTCTTGGTCGAGTACTTTCTTCATCGCGACTGAGGCTTCAACGATTGCTCCGATCCTATTGCCAAACTCGGCGCTACATAGATAGTTGTAAATAATCTCCTTCTTTTCGGTCTTGCCATCCTCGAGAGATCGAATACTGGCAACTTGAATCAGATTCAATCGCAGCACTCGAGCCAAACTAATAGCGGCTTTGGAGCTCGAGACATAAACCCCGTCACGAAAACCAAACTCTTCGACGCCTTCTGGCAAGACCTCAGAAATTATGACGCCGAGATCAGCTTTGATTTTACGCTGATCATCTTTCAACTTCTGAACCCAACCTTCGCTCCAGGCTTTTGTTCGCTTCAGTTCCCAAGCAATCAAGCCACAGACTCGGCCACGCTGATCGATCACCTTTTGCATTATGTCTGCACCGTTTATCCCCTTGGGAACTGGCACAATTTCGTCAGTTGGAAATTCAGTCTTGAAAGTTTCCTCGAGCGCAAGTTCGAGAACTTCGCCTTGAGTTTGCTGAGAGCCTTGTTCTGACTTGCGCCGCAAATCCTCAATCTGCTTCCTCATGTCACCAATCAATTTTTCTTTTTCTGCATCCTTGAGCCGCCTTTCTTCGTCGTATGACTTCAGTGCTTCCTCTTTGATCTTCACCCGCTCTTCATCAAGTTGGCGCTGCTTTTCCAGTTCGAAAGTCCGCTTCTCTTCTACTAAAAGGTTCTTCATTTTGCGAAGTTCCAACTCCGAGGCTTGAGCTTCTGCGATTTTCTTGTCTTTCTCCTTAATCGATTCCTCGAGAAACTTTTTCTCCGTTTCCATCTCCCCTTTTACTTTTGCCATTGCTTTCTCCTGCGCAACAGCCCATACTTTTTTCTTGACTTCCTCTTCTATAGTTGTCTTCTGAGACTCCATTGCTTCCTTTAATGCGGCAATTTCCTTTTCCTTTTCAACGCTTTTCGACTCAAACTCCTTCTTGAAGTTTTCGGCAATTTGATCTTCGAGCGCTTGATCTACAGAAACCTCGCTTTGGCATTTCGGACAAATTATGGTAATTTTAGACATAGATAACTTTCAATTATTTGTTTATTCATCTTAACTCACAAAACAAATTTGGACAAGATAAGAAAAGAGGAGAAAAATGGTTTTTTTCAATCCAAGACACAAGGCGCCAAACACGGAATTAATACCCAAAATCGAAAGAGTTGAGTCGTCCCCCTCTGCTGATAACGAAAGAGATCGAAATTTGCCGGACAAATCTCCCAAACCGGCACCCAAATCAGAGGAAGAAAAGAATGCAGAATCAGAGGGAAGCCATCTCGACACTTACGCATAGCAAATAAAATTGGCTGTCTCAAAATATGAGACAGCCAGAATATTCTAACTTTCTAGCTTGGGGGCAGTTAACCGCCAAGGCATAGCAGGCCGAGTTGATCCTTCACGCTCGTACCGCTCGAAAATCTTTTGAATTCGATCATTTTGCCAAACGATTTCCAGAATGTCCAAATTGGT
>JAPLVL010000058.1:14337-18394 GCA_026397135.1 Candidatus Berkelbacteria bacterium | reverse complement strand
TTCATTAATCTGGTTATGACTAATCAATATACCAGATTTGTTACCAACGTATCTCAGCCTCCGCAGGCCATATTCGTCTCGCAATATATTTTAGTATTTAAATTTCACAGATATTACTTCCAAGGAAATTCACGGCCGTTGCACAACCTTGGAAGTAACACCTGAATCCTCGCCGCTTACTGTAACTACGTACTGCTAAATTTAAAATACGCCCCCAACTTTCGCTGTGGGCGTATTTTTATTTGGGCGTCTATTTATTTTTTGATTGCGATTTTCTTTGCCTTTTTCGGCTCAATCTTGGGAATTGTGACAGTTAGAACGCCGTTTTTGACTGCGGCTTCGGCCTTGTCAGCCACCACTTCTGATGGCAAGCTGAAACTTCGGGAAAATCCGCCAGTGTGGCTCTCCTTGTAATAATATCCCTTGTCCTCACTGCCATCTTCCTTCTCCTCTCTCTTCTCGCCGGAGATAGTCATGACATTGTCCAGAATTTCGATATTAATATCATCCTCAGCAACTCCTGGAACTTCTGCCTTGACGACGACTGAATTTTTCTTGTCAACAATGTCAACCTTTGGCATCCCGGTCATCTTGCCTGGTGTAATGACACTGTCCTCAAACAACTTATCCATTGCATCTCGCAAAGAGATCGCTTCTCTAAATGGGCGCCATGGCTCTAAATCTACCATTTCATTCTCCTTTCCGGCCAGAGGAATTATGTCCCCATGACCATTTGCTATGTTAATGCTAATTGACTTGCCTGGCTGATCAAAAACACGGTCGAGCGCTTCTCCGATTTGTTGAATCTCTCTCTCAAATTCAAACATATCTTCAAAGGCGGTATCGAAAAATTGACAGAGCGAGACTGCAAGCGGAAGCGAGGGCATCGATTTGCCCTGTTCCAGCGAAATAACCGACTGTCGCGAAATCCCAAGCTTGTCGGCAAGCTCTTCCTGGCTCAGACTCTGTTTCTTCCGGAAGTCTCGAAGTCTGTTCTCGATTGTAATATCTTTTTCGTCCACCATATCCCTTGATAGTTAATCTAACTAAAAATGTAAAGCAAACTTTACATTTTGTCAACCCCATTAGCATTGACAATTTGTGGATGGAAATGGTATAGTATCGATCGGTTAGAAGAACAGCACACATACATTTTAGATGGAGGTAAAACAATGGCTCGTTTTTGGGGAGGCCTAATAATAGGCCTGCTAATGGGTGGCTTCTTTGGACTTCGCACTTCGCTCAACTTCACAAACAAAGAAGCAGTGAAGATCTACGATGAGTGGAAGAGCGTTCCCGATTCGTTCAAGAAGAACTTGGAGAGTCCGCCACTCTGTGGAGTTAAAATCTTCTCAGTGGTCAACTCCAGCAGAGGACAAGATGTCCTGAACAAGCTTCGCGAAAATGGCGCAATCGACGCCGCAGAATCAGATGCAGACTGGGCGATGATCGAAGGCAAGTGGACTTATGTCCAAGGTGCCGCGGACACATCCCAGATCACGTTGCTTAGCTCGAACGGTTCGACATTGCTACTAATTCAAGACAACTCCACTGTAGCAAGTCCGACAACAGATTTCATTGAATCGGTCAAGAATGGGAGGAATGCCAACCTGGTCAAGGAAATCCGTGACGGAGCCAAGAACGCTTCTTTCGCAACGAAGAAAGTTCGAATCCCCTTCAGGACACCCAAACCAGTAGAGAAACCAAAGGCCGAGGAGAAAAAGGCAGCCGAAAGTCCTGCAGACACTGCCAAATCTGATGACAAAGCAGCAAAACAAGAGGACGAGGTCAAAGACGAGAAGCTGAAACCGGCAGCTGTAAAAGCTGGGTCAGACTCAGCGACGGCGGTTGCTACGGATGAAGCGACCAAGAAGGCAAATACGCTCCCAAGGAAGGAGGTCATTGATGGGTGGTTTCTCATTTTTCGTCAGTTTTATCGTCGGTCTCATCGTTTTCTTCCTATTTCCTGGAGCAGACATTGCTATATTACTGGCAATGATTGCGTTCATACTTTGCTTCGCTGGGATGATGCTGACATTGTGGGGCATTGAAAACGAAGAGGATTCCGAGCCGGAAGCAAAGCCAGAACCAAAGAAGAAGGATCCGATTGAGGAGATTGCCCGCGACAAGGACGACCCCTTTTGGGGCATTTGCCAGGGAATCGTTCGCGTTCATGAATCGATCAAATCACTCCCTGAGTCCAAGAAGCCGATCGCCAATATGGCAGTCAAAATTTGCCATGTCACCGAAGGATTGATGAAATATCTCAAACCTTCGAACGAGAAAGACAAATGGATTGGACTTCTCTGCGACAATGTTTCTCATGTCCACAGTATCATCGACAAGTACATGCTACTGATCGAATATGAGGACAATGAGGAAGTCAAGGAAACAGAGGTGCATCTCAAAACCGCCCTCGAGCGGATATATGACCTCGACGCTAAACTTCTGGCAAAGCTGATCGAGGATGATGCTTCCGACTTGACTTCGCATGCCGACATGATCGCAGATGCCAAGGAGAGTCTGAAAAAGGCTCTGCCAACCTTTTGATAATTGCCGCCGCCCCGACACACAGTCGAGGCGGTATTTTATTTGACAATATTTGCAAATTTTGTTATAGTATTTATCAGATTCTACTTTGGGGGTAAAGGAATTATGAAAGCAAAGTGGGTTTTGGCCGGCGTTTTTATCGGCTTGGCACTCGGTGTTTGGGCTGGAATCAATATCAATGTCCGAGTTTTGGACAAAAACCAGCAAAAAGAGCTGGCTGAATATCAAGCGATCGACAATGATGTATTGAAAGCGATTCACGATCCAGCAAGCAATCCCTAGTAGTCAGAAGGAAGCCGACATTAGTATCACCGAATCAGAGAAATCCTGGCTTACGCAAGCATCCAATATCCAAATCAAACAAAAAGAATGCGTCATTGCCAGTTTTGATTCAGATCATACAGCTCAAGGGCAAGAATTGCTCGGCTCAATGAAGAAAAATAGAACCTTGCAGTTGCTCCACCCTGATCTTGTCAAATCCGACTTACCTGTCCCCGTCCCTCATTAGAGGGTCGGGGATAATTTTTTATTGACATAAACGACTTTTTCTTGTAATATATTCGTACCAACCCAGATTAGAGGAGTACGACTTTGACAGAGTGTAATATCCACCCACATTCAAAACTCTACTCGTTTATCGCCGGAGCGATCGTAGGCTGCTTGTTTTACTTCACGATCGGGACCAGCATTACATCAATTGTGATTGCAGTAATTGCGGTTTTTCTGGTGTCTATTGCGGTGAAGCTGATTTTCCAGAAAACACCTGAGTCAGTAGTCCCGCTTAAGCCAGAGCAAAAGGGTTACGAAATCGACAAGATTCTCCACGAAATTATCGTAATGTCATCGTGTCTGGCCAAGCAGCGCCAGAGGAAGCTCTCCAAAATACTCGAAAATATCATTCAGGACGCAAAGCTCCTGATCGCATATTTCAAATACGATGAAGAGATTGCTTCCAAATGGGCGCCGACGCTTATTGGTAATGTCCAGACTGTGTACGAACTTCTCTTCGAGTATCGAAAACTGCTTCGAAGCGAAGACGCCGCCAAATCAATCTTGGAAGTCGAAGACAGGATGGAGTCGGCTTTCAAGCAAACTGAGAAACTTTTGGCTGAGCTCTACCAAAAACTGGTAGATGAAGCCTCTGCCAAGTTGGAAGGCAAGGCGACCTTCGTGGCCGATAGCAAGAAAAATATGAGGCAAACATTACCTCATCTCTAAATTTTACCATCCCGTTCCGGATTTTCCGGAGCGGGATATTTTTGGCACAAATTTAGCCGTGGTGCAATTGCACCACGGCTTGGAAATAATCAAACTATTTTAGAAATGGTCGGCGTCGAGGCCATAACGCTCCGCCTGCTGCGGTTCGGCCAGTCCTCGTTCCTCAACTTCCTTGTTCATCTGCTTCAACTTTTCCATATTCCCTTTGTACTGGGTGATCGCCAACTCGCGGTAACGAATGGTGGTCTGAATCGCATTCAGAACCTCATTCTTCGCCTCCTCGAGTTTG
>JAPLVL010000058.1:0-14320 GCA_026397135.1 Candidatus Berkelbacteria bacterium | reverse complement strand
GCTCTGATTGAGCCGTCGGGCATTGCGAACAATGGTATCACCGATGAAACGGCGAGTCTCCCGATCCGCTGCGATTGCCCGCATCTGATCGTCGAGTGCCTTTTCGATCGCCATGGCGACTGTCATCGCATTGCGACCGGTCGTCATGGTTCTGAAAATATTATTCGACTGGATGCGATTCCCATCCCGCAAGGTCTGGATACTGACCCGACTTTGCAGATACATCTGCTCGGCCATGAGCAAATCCTGGACCCGGATCGAGAGCTCGGCACGGATTTTCTGCCACCGCGCCTTGATATCGGGCAAAGCAGCCGAATTATGAGCTTGAGCAACCAACTCGACGATCATCTCTCCCAGCTCGGCGTTTTCTTTGATCTTCTGGATATAACGGACCAGTTCCTTGTCCATAGCCTCCAGATCCGAGTTGTTCGAGCCAAGCTTGACCCTGTGTCCCTCCAGATTGCGGCAAACAGCTTCAATATTTTGCCGCTTCGTCTGGAATCCTGCCTTAATGCGGGTGATTGCGCCTTTGCGCAGCTTGCCCTTGACCCCAGGCAACCAGGAAATGAGATGGTGGAACCACTTGTTTTCCCACTCCGAAGGGTTGATCTCTTCGAGTCGGGCTCGCAACTCCGCCAAGTTTTCGGCAACCTCCGGATAGAGATCATCCTTGACAGGGTCAAGCACCTCATTCAAGCGATCGTCGAGGATATGCGAGGCACGCAGCTGGGTTTCCTGACCCAAGACCAGCACTTCGTCGACGAGTTGCTGATTCGTCATATCCTTGGTGATTTTGCTTACCGTTTCTTCGGCTTTCGACCGCAAAACGATCATCCGATCTTCGGGAACTGTCACCTTGACATCTTCCATCTGGACTGGTGCGATCTCTTGCGTTTCCATCAGTGATGGACGCTCTTCCGTTTTCAGTGCGACTGTCATAAACCCTCCTTTTCGCTCTATGACATGTAGTGAAAAAATTGGAGACTTATGCCTCCATTCCGTCGATATAATAACTTACTTTGCCCCGTTTGTCAACATTTTAGAAACCTGCAAATGTTTTATCCTGCAGATATATGCAATTTCCGCCATAATTCTTACAGCTTACAGCTTACAGCTTACTGTTTGCAGATTATTGCTTAATTCTTGCTTTTGTGTTATTGTACTAGAAGTTTACGCACACCACAATTAGGAGGTATTCTCAGATGGTTCGTTGCTTTTCGCTTTTCAAACTTGCGTTTGAGGAGGGTTGCAACCTCCCATTTGACCAAGTCCTCGCAAGTAGTGAATTTCAATCAGTTTTGGATGATGTCCTGACTGAATATGGCAGTTTCTTGGGTAAAAACGGCCAGCGCCTTTTTGACGCCGGCGTTTTCAAAGCTGCCAGAGTATGCCAAGATTTCATCAGAACAGATGATTTCGATGACGATATGCTCAAAACATGCAAGATCAAGGATCCTCGCCGACTTCTGGAAGAGCGAGCCCTGATCAAGCTGCTTGGAGCGAAATTAGTTGAAACTGCTGGCAGGAAACTGCCGGAGGAGATTACTGCTTTTGCAGGAAAATTCCAAAAAAAAGAAGAGAGAAATAGGAAAATCAAAGTCCTGATCGAACTCTTCCGTCAACTTGGCAAACTTGGTGATAATTACCCGGACGAGCCCGAAGTTGACATAGATCCGCCTCTGACTTGGAAACAATTAATCGAGATTGATTACAATCTAGACAATTCACTCCCAGCCAAAGTCGAGACCTTCGGCACTGGCAACGAAATGCCATCTTGCCTCTGCTTCGCGATGATGCTGACAGCCTGGGCAAAATTAGCCAACTGTAATGTCATTCTCGCGTCAATGCTTCAGCATCCGGAAAAACAGAGCTTGGCGCTGGATGAAAAGATTTCCAGGAAGTTAAAGTCCGACCTAGACCAGCGTCAGATTTCTCTGCCCGAAAATCGGTATCGCCATTTTGTCACGAGTATTGAATGCGCTGAGGCTGGCCGTGATTATTGCATTGATTATCATCCGGCGATCGCGATCGAAGTTTCAGATATGGCTTGGTTTTACCTTGATCCATATCTTGAATTCTTCGGATACTTGCGACCAGAGTGGAAAATTCCGAATGTAGCGCTGATGATCAAGAAAGCTGGAGTATTTCAGCCAGGCCTGGCCCTATCATCGAATGATGGTGGGATTTTGGCCGGCTGGCAGGCAAACCTGCTTGACTATGTTCAAAACCTGATCGACTCTTCCAGACGACTGGAAGAAGAGCTGAAAGGCAAAACTTTTTCTGCAACTTCCTTCGCCTTTTTCCTTCGTCAAAACGCTGAAATCAATATTCTGGCGAAGGGTCTGGAGGACATAGGGATCAAGCGCTCAATGATGCTGAATATTATCTTGACGCTTGGGGATTCACCAAAAATGCTGGCAGCAGCCGATCGTGCCGATATTAGGAAAAAGTTTAGAAAAAATCGGGCATATCAGGCGGAATGCATCAACTTTCTGCTTGGACTTTACCATCGCGTCGGGATCAGCTATTATTACCAGCAAGCGCAACTCTTGCGCATTGATTTTCAATACTTGCCAACCTGTATGGAATTCGGAAATCCCGAATTTCAACTGGCGCTGCAATGTCTCAACAATATCAATTGTTGGGGGAAGGAAAAGTCAGATGAATTCAGCGAATTCATACTTTCTCATACTTCCAGTCAACTCCTCTGGCATGATGCCATGCTTGTCCGTCTGGACAAGCCAAGCAAGGAGCAGGACAATCTGATCCGCGATTCGAGCAAATGTGTCGCGGAATTACCAGACCACCACCAATACTGTACACAGCTGATTAATCAGCTCGAAAGAGGAAACGCCAATGGCACGGAAAAAGAAAGACGAGGGCAAAGAGCCCGAAATCAAGACCGAAAATGTCACCGCGGAACAGCCGGTGACCGAGCCGACCGAAACCAAGCCGCGCGGTAGCGGTCCCACTAGCGCCGCAGTGCGCCTGCGCGAGTTCGAACTTTAGTTCGTAAGTCCATCAATCTGGCGAGCCGATATATATCGGCTCGCCTACTTTTTTATAGACAAACTCATATTTTTATGTTATTACTGATATTACAGGCAACAAATCTGGAAATGATGGAGGTCATTCCAAATGAGAGTACATTATCTCCTCTCTCTGATTGCAATGTCAGTACTCCTGCTCTGCACTGTCTCGACTCAGGCCAAACCGCCAACCAAAAAGGCGCTTGGCCCCAAGGCGACCATACCAGCCGACTGGATTGTCCGTCAGGATATGAAGAAAAGGATTGTGTCACTGCTCGATCTGCTGGTCAAGGCGTCGAAGTACGACGCGGAAATGACGGAGGTCGCTGACTTCTTCAAGGCCAGTGCCAAGTTAGTCAAGCCATTTCTCCTTCCGGATGAGAAGAAAAATCCCGGTTTCGGTTGTCAGTTTCTCGATCATGGGAATTCCAGCACTGGCAAAATCTTCCTTTTCGTCCCGCTCCTGCCGGGCGACGAAAAAGCGGGTGTCTGCTGGCATGACTACATCAAAAGTTTGCGCGGCCACGCCTTCGCTGCTTACAACTCCGACCGAAATATTTTGACTGTCAGCGATGTCTCGGACAAATGCTCCGATCTCTGGCTGGCGATTTACTTCGCGTCAATGATCAAACAGACAGAAATTAACCTTCTGGCAATCAAGTCCGGTGGCGCACCCTTCTATGAATGCGAGCGCAAATCTTATGATTTCCAGAATCATTTGCTCTCTCGTATCTTTGGCAGCGAGTACGACGATTACATCATATTTGAAGCCGGCCTGATGACGGACAAACTGACAGCGCTTAATATGCTGAACCGAGGCTGGATCCCTGTTTCTGATCTCGAACCACTACCGGAAATACTTGGCAAGATGAAATCACCAATCGAGCACGATATTGTCATGAATGTTCTCTGGATCAATGTCATCTACAAAATGATTGAGAGTCAGAAAGGCATGAGGGACGACGAGATCGTGAACCAAAAAGAGAATTTCATCCTGCTTCGTTACAAGGAAAACGGTCTTGATTTTCCTTAGATTATACTTTGATAGCTACCTCTGTCCCGACCATGCGTCGGGACAGTTTTTGTAAATTAATAGCATTCAGGGCCAAAATCTGGTATAGATTAGAAATCCCAAACTTCGAGGCAAAGCAATGAATGAGAGAGAACCGATTTGCCTTTTGCTACTCAAATGCATTCCCGGACTTATCGTCCTGCCGGTCATTGCAATCTTACTTCTCCTTGCGTCCCCCTTCCTGAAGCCATACGATAGCGTTAAGGACATGCAATACAGCAAAAAGATCCCTGCCCCTCAGAAATGAGGGGCAATTATTTTGGCCAAAATTAACAAACAAGGGGAAACTATTTCTTGGTTTTAGCCAAATTATAGTTGATTGCGGCGCGAACAAGAGACTGTAGCGCCTTTTCGTTAATATTATCTCCTTCGGAAAAATCAATTGCTCGCCAACGGTTTCCAGCCAAGCCGGCATTGAAAATTTTATCAGGATCATCGAGTGCAGCGCCGTCGGCAAATACTAACTTAACCCGATTCTTGAAAATGTTCCCGACACAAATGGCTCCACTTCTGGACCAAACTGGTGAGCCCATCCATTTCCACTCCTCAGTAATTTCTGGGTCAACACCTAGAATAATTTTGCGAAGTTTTGCCAGTGTAAAGCCACGCCAATCTTGGTTTTGTGCAATCAAATTGTCAATTTCCTGACCAGCCTTCATACAAATTCCTTTCACAAGTTAAAATATTACATATACATATTGTAAATCAAAAACAACTCAGTTTACAGCGTTGTTTTTGATTTACAGAATGTGAAACCTGAAAAAGTTCAAGCGTTTATTGGATAAATCGCGCAAGACTGGTAAAATAGAATGAACAATATAAGGTACTTATCAAATATCACAAGGGGAATTATAACGAGGGAATCAATCAGTGTGAACAAGCTAAATTGCCAAAAATTATCTCAAATTATCAGTGAAGCACAGCTACTGCATCGCCAACTGAAAGAAACTTTGACTCAAGAAAATGTTCAGGCAGCAAAAAAGAAAGAGAGTGAAATGCTAGAGACGCTCAGCTTTTTTGAGAGATTCAAATTCCAGCTTTATGAACAAATCAAAATTATTCCAATGCGACAGCGTCTGTATTCAAAATTGTTGGACGAAAAAAATGAAAACACAATCAGGTCCATCGGTAGTGACGGAAATAATCGAATCATTTTTCAAGAGTGGAATAAGAACACCGGTCAAAAATTAAAAGAACGCGTGATGGAAAAACAAGTCGAAGCGCAAGGGATTTGTTTGTCCCATGACGGAAAATACATTTATACCGGTCAAGAAGAAGGCGACGACAGCTCTGGGAGAATCAAATTAATTAACACAATTAGAGTTTGGGATACTGAGACAGGCGAATGCAAGCAAATCCTCAAGGGTCATAATTATTTTGTCGTCTCCATCATAGAATCGGTTGATGGTCAAACATTATTCTCTGGCTCGTACGACGGAACGATCAAAATATGGGACAAGAGTTCGGGTACATGTATGCAAACACTTCATGGTCACGAGGGACACATCCAATCAGTACTCGAAGGAAAGGATGGAAAAACCATAATATCTGATGCGGATGACGGTACTATTAGGTTTTGGGATAAGTCTAGCGGCAAAGAAATATCAAAAATATATGTCGACGAGAAAGACACTCCCGAAGAAGAACGAGTTGGAATTTCTAAAATTATCGAATCTAGCAATGGACGAGAAATGATTGCAGCACTTAGTGACGGCAGAATCAGAATTATTGACTTACAAACATTGATGTTCAGAGAGATTCCCTCTACTTACGAAGAAGACAGAAATAGCAAGTTTATTAATTCACGGATGAAAGAATTGGCTGATATAATTGAGACCAAAAATGGCAGAACGATTATCTCGATGCAAGGTCAACAAATCTTTATCTGGGACAAGGAGACACTTGAGCTGTTGAATACTTTATCTAACGACAGCGGATATATTAGTAAAATTTCCGAATTACAAGACGGAAAATTACTTACCGCTTACTATGATGGTTTGGGTATTTGGGGTATACCAAAAAGCCCAACTTCGCCCAAAAAGTTACCATGAGCTAAATCCAACTACGCTATAACTCTGCTGGGTGAACTGGACAAACATATCACAATCCGAATCATTTATAGATACCATCAATTATCTTTAGTTTCTTTTCTCTTGTCCAACCCTTTATCTAAAATGAGAAACATACGCTAGTTTAAAGGGTCCTTGCTGTATTGGCAGGTACCCCAAAAACTAGACAAAAAGCCTCCGTCTTGGTAGGACTAGAAGACAAGGAGAAAAGATGTACAAACCAGTACCGAAAGAGGTCAAGGATCAAATCCTATCCCGAATCAAAAACGATGGAGTTACAGTTCCAAAAGCAGCAGCTGATGCCGGTATCAGTGCAACTTGTGTCTACGGCTGGTTGAGTAAGGAATCAGAGAAAACCAATTGCAATCAGCTGGAACTCGCTCGTATGAGGCGAGAAATCCAAGGACTTCACGAACTTGTCGGCCAGCTAACCGCCGAAATCCACAAGTCAAAAAAGGGGCGATTGTGAGCAAAGCCGTAAAGAGTAACATTGTTGCCGAAAAGAAACTGACCAAATCGAGCCTTGCCAGACAGCTAGGCATCAGCAGACAGTCTCTCTACTACATACCATTAAAACCAGTCCAAGATTTAGCCGTCAAAATGGAGATTGAAACAGTCCTCTCCATCCATCCTGCCTACGGCCACAAACGAGTTGCTCTTGAGCTTAAGATCAACAAAAAGAAAGCTCTCAGGGTCATGAAGAAATTCGGCCTCAAGCCGTACAATCGCCGAATCAAGAGACCAAGGAAAACAGCTGATCTCAACAGGCCGCCGGCCATTTATCAAAATCTGATCAAGGATATTACGGTGACGGGTCTAAACCAAATCTGGGTAGCAGACTTCACCTACATCAAATTCCAAAACAAATTCATCTATCTTGCCACAGTCATGGACTTATTCACTAGGGATATCCTGGGCTGGAATATCTCCGGCAGCCATGATAGATTTTTGGTCGCAGGAGCGCTCAATATGGCCTTGGCAAGAACGAAAACAGCTCCGAGCTACCATCATTCGGATCAGGGCAGTGAGTACGATTCCTATGATTATGTTAAACTGTTAGAGAACAACAAAATACAGGTATCCATGAGCGCCAAAGGCCATCCCTGGGAGAACGGTTTCCAAGAAGCATTTTACTCCCAGTTCAAAGTCGACCTAGGCCATCCCGACCAATACCAAACTTGGGGAGAGCTGATCGAAGCAATCCATCTTCAGATCAACTATTACAACAAAGAGCGGATACACACCAGTCTTAAAACCTCACCGATCAAATTCAGAGAACAATATTTATTAGAAGCATTAACAACTAGTAGCCCCGAGAGACAGAGACAGTTTGTCTAAAAAAGGGGTACCGTACATTTTGATGTCGGAGAGCCGACTGAAGACGAGATAAAGGAAACGATCGAGAGCCTAAGAAAAAAGTATGATATTGTCATATCCGAAGAGGATGCAGTCGAATACACCAAGCTGAGTCAAGAATTTGAGCAATGGTTTTTGATTGAAAAAGACATGGATTCACCGGACAGTATCATCGAAAATGTGGCAAAAAGGATAAAGGACCACGCTAAACAAGCGCTGAATCAAGAAATTACAATTGAGGACGCGAGAACATTCGCCCACAAAATAGCAGGTGCCAATATTCCTGATGAAAAAGAACGCATTGCCACCAAGATGAGAGCGATTATCAAAAAATACCAAGGTTGTTAAATGTGTTCTGGCAAACTATCTCTCACGCCTAGCTTGATCAAGATTATTATTAATAGGTATTTCAATTTTTTCTTGAATATCCAGTAGCGGTATTTAAAAATGTCGAGGTATCCGATCATCTCTCCTCTCGCCAAACGGCTTTTAATCAGAGTGAAGATTCTCCAAGAATTTACGGTCTTGTAAGCTTTCGACTTCGTCAATAATGATAAAATCGTCCACAGGTTGAAAATCCGAAGTTAGCTCGGCGCATGTTATGTATGATCCGGTCAATCCGTTTCCTTGCAAAAAAAGCAGCAGATTCTTTTCAGCAAACCAGCTCTTGTCGGCATTAGTAGAACCAATTAAAAAAATGCTTTTCTTTTCTTTTAATAAATTCAGAATTGTATTTTGTGTTTCCATATTTGATATTTTAATTTATTGAATAAAATACAGGCTCTCTCTTTTCAAAATAACACAATTCTTTAATGCCGATTTCATCCAAAACGCCAAAAGTCTCCTTGTAGTTTTTTGCTATCTTGGCCGCAGAGTGAGCATCGCTACCAATAACAATGGGAATTTTTTTCTTTTTACACATTTTAAGCATTATTGCGCCAGGATTTAATATTCTTCCGGAAGAAAAATAATCGGTATTTAATTCTAACGCCATGCCTTTTTGTCTCAATAAATCAGTAACTTCTTCAGATATCGATTTGTATTCTTTTTCGTTAATGTCCATATAATATTGAATCAGCATCGGATGAGCCAGAACATCAAACAGCATAGAGTTAATGCATCTTTCCATTGAACTAAAATATTCTTGTTTTACCCAAGGTTCGTTGATATAGTCTGTAAAATATTTTATCGGATTTCCCAAAAAGTGGACTGAGCCCAGCATAAAATCAAAATTTGTATTCTGGGATTTAATTTCCCTTGCAATCTCATCTTCTTTACCTTTTATGAAATCAACTTCTGCGCCCAGCCTTATTTTTATTGTATCTTTATATTTATTTTTAGCCTTAATAACCTCAGCGCAATATTCTTTAAACTTAAGTAATGGCGTGCCATCCACAGACCTTCCTTGTACGGTCGGCAGAGCATTTTCTGTAAAATAGTCATAAATAAAATGCTCGGCAAATCCTATGTTGTCCAACCCAAAATCAATACTGGCCTGAATCATTTCGTCTAGCGTTGATTTTCCGTGAGAATAATTTGTATGTAGATGTGAATCAGTCATTTTTTTTAATTAATGATTGAGCATAGGACAGAAAATCCGGTTGAGATTCTATATTTTCTTGTTGATTGCTAATAAACTGTAAAATCTCCAAAGCGACCTTGTCTGGCGACTTATTTCCAGTGTCCAAGGTTAGAAAAAATTGTTCCGAAGCACTCTTTCCAAATACAGCAAAAGCTTCGTTTAAAGATGAAATAACCCCAGGGTCTCTCAAAAAATCAATGATCCTCCCTTTGCCGCTCTCAATGCTTTTTCTTTCTCTTTTTTCAATGATATCTTTTGATGCTGTTAAATAGATGACGCCTTCTGGCACAATAATATTTTTATTCTCGATTTCGTTTTGAAATGCCTCTACCATCCAAAGTGTTGCTCCAGCATATCCTGATCTCTCTGCAGCGTATTCAAAAGCGATACAACTTACTGGTCCTCTGTCAAAAATTATTGTTCCGTCCTTGTTGTGTTCCAACTCATTCAGCAAATGATCGGTTCGCATCTTTTCAAGGTCGATAATTTGTTGGATAGCACTTTTCAAATCGCCAATTGATTCTCTTGGAAAAGTAGGAAGTGGCCCCACGACAGAGTATTCGGGAACGATAATGATTCCTCTTTCTCTTAGCTCGCCGATCTCCCTGATGGCTTCTAGTGAGGTGGACTTGCCAACATAAGACTCTCCCTCAACAGCATTACCTTGAAATATTTCAGACATATTGATTAACCTCGTTAATAATTTTATTAAAGACAGAAGAATAGTCTTTTTTGGTTTGGATCGCAGTTATTTCACAGCCTCTCTGTATTGCAGTTTTCCATATTTTCTCTCTTTGCTTCTTTGATTCTATCACACATGACGGCGTAGTTGAAAATAATAATTTTTTATTAACAAAATTAATGTATTCTTTAGCTGCAAATTTAATTCCTAGTTTTTTTGAGATCTTTAAATAAAAAGAAAATAAGCTACCTATCTCTATTATGTGAAAATTATTATTGTTCTGTCTTGTTCCGGTATTCAAATTTTCTTTCTTGGAAAAATCAACTAATTCACCCAACCTGTATTTAACTCCGTTAATAATTTTATTCGAGAGTCTCCTGTCAAATTTATCTCTCGAATTAGCGCCGTATTTTAAATGAACACAGCTGATTCTAGGATCTGGTTGATGGTATATGTAAAATCCATGTTTTGTTAAGGCACGTGATAGCTCTATGTGCTCAGAATAGCCACTACCCCAAGCAGAAAGATCTAAATAATTTCCTGCTTTTAGGATCAGTGATTTATCACATAAATTAACGCCTGCAAAAGTATCAACTTCAAAGGGCATTAATAAATTTTTGTTTTGTAAGTACTTGGGATTATTCATATATTCTTCAGGAAATTTATCAAAATTATAACAGAAGAAAGTTTTGTTGTAAAAGACTTTTCCTATTTGGTTTATGGGAGTAGTTTCTTTGGGATAGGTGCATCGTTCGAAAACCGGAAAATTAATTACTGCGATATTTTTTGTCACTTTTCTAGACAGAAAATAATACGTTGCCATGGATCCTAAAATAAAATTATTACTGTACAAGCAATCATCGTCTCCCATAAAAACCAGATTGTTTTTAGTTTTTTTAATGCCAATTCCTCTACTGTATGATAAATCTCTGCGAGCATTATTTTTATAGTAATTTATTTTCAGTCCGTAAGTTTTTTCGAGCCATTTTATGTTCTTGGAAGTAAAATCAGTCGAACCATCGTCGATAACAACAAGGTCGTCAATTAAATTAAAGCAATTATTCGAAATCAATGTTTGAAAGGCCCAAGTTAAAGGGTTTTTCAGAAAATCAGGAAAAGGACATCTGTTGTAGGTGACAAATAAAAAACTGGCTCCAGGGAGTTTGTCTGATATTTTTGCCAGATCATTCCAATTTGCATTTGAAAACGTATTTCTTTTTTTGTTGTCCAATTTCATTTATCTTTCAGTTTTTTGTTTATAAGGCATTGATCCAGAAAACATTGATTTTGCTTTATCACAAATTGTTAAAAACGGACCCAAGCTATCGGTAAAAAGAATGACTATTCCCCAGATCGGAACAATAACATAATCGTAAAATTTCAGTATAATTCGCTGGTTATCTGCGACAGAGCATAATTTATTGATATTCTTTTCAATGATCAATATGGGCAAAAAATAAAACAGAACTAGCGATAAGATAGCAGATGCAAGCATTATTTTGTTTAAATAAATTAAGCCTATTATCAAAGGAAACAAAAAAAGTAAGGACACAAGGCCACTCTTGTTCATTCGGCTTATTCCTTCCGTTCTCTCTTGCTGCAGGCCACTTTCTGGATAAGCAGATAAAGGAATTGGGAAAGGAGCCTGAAAACAAAAAGCACCCGACATGAACGAGGCTCTTCATTTAACCTTCAAATTACTTGGAACCCCCGCAGAAACATGGAAAAACTCTGATCGGGACACCAAAATCATGCTGCACAATATGATCTTTACAGAGAACCTATCCTACTCTGTAAAAAATGGATTTGGAACCGCGAAATTGTCGCTCCCATTCCATATAAAAGACCTTTTTATGCCTAAAGAAATATGCGTTGGTGGACACCGATCCGAATTACTGGAACAAGTTCTTTGACACCATTTTTGCTTGGGAACCAACTTTAAGGCGAATCCGTCAAGCACAAAATAATCTAATCAGGGCTTAATTATTGGGCACATGTAGTTAGTTGAACATCGCATGTCAAAGGAAAAGAAGTTTCGTTACAAGTTATCTCTAAAGGCACCATAATGCACGGTAAATCGACATCTAAAAAGAAAATAGAAAAAGGTCTAGATAATGCTATGACACTAGGTTCTATTAACGCCGGCGCAAAAAGTGTTGGTTTGGCACCGTCTACTCTTTACGAAAACATATCGACTGACCCGGAGACAGCGGCAGAAAGAAAAGCCAAGGTGTCAGCTTTTTGTGTAAGGCTGGAGCCGACACTGGCCAAACTTATTGAAGCACTAGACAAAAAAGTTAGTAATACTGATGCCTTAAGTCGCAAAAGCCCTCTGCGAGACATTACCGGGGCAATTAGCGACATAAGACGAAGTATGGAGACGGCAGTCAACATTTTAAACATTCAGGTCAAAACAGAAGTCACAAACAAATCAGTTCTTACGAGTGACATAGAAAAAATGACACTGGAAGAAATTAACGAAGAACTTAAAGAAATAAGCACGCGAAGGTATCAAGACGGCGAACTCAAGGTGTACGACTTTCAAAACCGTGAAGTCCAAGTGTCTAGGTTTGAATATCTAGATCGAATAAACGAATGGAGAAATAGGCCGAACAGTATACTGCGCGTAACAAAAAATGGAGAAAATTGATTTTTGATGAAATTTTCTTTTGTGGAACACAGTGAAAACTTTTTGCATGACTGGATTATCGGATTGCTAGCTTTCGAACTCTATTTGACGCAATATCTTCGACTCCTCAACTCGCTTTTTTTCAGATTCCATATGCAAGGTAATATCTCTGATCACCCTCTTGCCAAATTTCTGAACCCTTTTGTCGTCTGGATTTTCATCCATTATTTTTTTAATTTGTTCAACTTTTGAAGCATACGCACTGTAAATACCATATTCTCCGGTAACTACACCCGTAGAAAAAAATCTTGACTCGAGACTCCTGAGTACTTTTTCATTATCAGTCTTTTTTGCGATTTCAAAACAAAATTCGACACTTGATGAGCCAAAGCCCCACATAAGATCGACCACCTTTTTTAATTGATTATCATCTCCGCTTGAGATCATTTCATTTTGTATTTCTCGAAATGCAGAGCCACCAACTGCCTTAATGAGTTCACCGAGCAACATTCCATATAAAGGGTTATTTGGGTGCATCTCTGCAATGAGTAGCTTCAGGACTGCCTTAAAATTAGGATCGTCCTGCAATTTTTTTGTTAATTCTGGGCTGAGGTACGATGGGATTGCGTCATACTGGACATAATCATAAGAACTACTTTTTGTTTTAATCGACATTCCTAATCTTCTTTTTATCCTTTTTGCAAATAAATTCACGATCGAAGCTGGGTCCAGGCTCAATAATATCTGATCGACATTGTGGCTAATGTTGTCGATTCCAATTAAGTGATCTAGGATCAGACCAACATTTTTTTTATCCCAACCCTCTAATGATGTTTCATCTCTAATTAGTCCAACATCCAGCTGGCCAAGAAACATGTCCATCATTTCTGGATGATTCTTCATTTCTCGAGCGATAATGGCCTCGACTATCCGAGGGCTTTTTTCATATAGGCATACCAGTGCGTTCATCAATGAGTAATGCAAATCCCTGTCGTTGTTATTGATAAGATTGAATTTTAAGAATTCCCCTCGCGCGCTGACAGCATCGCCTAAAAGCTTAATGTCTTTTGGCCTAGCATAATCATCGAAATTATCGCCCCTTACTCCCCAAAATGAATAAAAGATTGCCTCAAGTAATTTGGTTGAGTCATGCTTGATAATTTCATCAGCGTATTTTTTCCAGAGAGCATAATTATCAGTTTTTCTAAATCCTAGCAGGAAATCAGTCGCGAAGTTGAGTACGAGTGGTGTTCAATTCGGGTTTTTCTCTGGCAATAGTGATAATAAGATCACTAAATTTTTGCCACTGCCATCGCTCCTTCTGGTTGTAGTATACCGCTATGTCGTTGAATATGACGGTGTATTCAGCGATGTTTTCCTTGTTCAGATTCTTAAACAGTTTGCTGATTTCTTGCTCTCTTTTCAACTCCGAGACTCGAAAGTCCTTTTCGTCATCGTAATCAAATTTACCCACAGCAAGGAGTCGAAAAAAACTGTACTTTTTGTCCTTCCGTATCTTTTCTACCAGTTTTTTGGCACCGGGGATTTTTTTCTTTAGCAAGCCATCCAAGCGCAACATTTGTGATTCTATCTCCTGCGCTATCGGAAGATCAGCAATCAACTTTCCCTCCGGGTTGAACAGTATATCGCTGTATTGCTTTATCAACACTTCGGTGTCATCTGCTACCATCGCCACAAGGTCTTCTCCAAATTTACCCATCTCAGGAAGTTTTGTTGTTGCACCAAGAACCTTGATCACCGATTGCTTCTCCTCGAATGACTCGCAATTCCTATAGGTATCTAATAATAAATTTACTGTTCTCTTCCTGATTGATTTTATTCCTTCTTCAACAGGCAATGCGCCCGACATCCACGAAACTGTTTTAGGATCTTGCATTTGC
>JAPLVL010000025.1 GCA_026397135.1 Candidatus Berkelbacteria bacterium | reverse complement strand
CGTTTATTCTTATTTTTCTTAAGGTGCGTCTTGCAGAAATCGTCAACAATTGAGAAAATCAGGTTGAGCGTGTTGTCCTGATGTTTCATACCTTAAGGATATCACGCTCGTTTCAATTTAACGAATTATGCAACAGTGGTATATAATATAAGAAATAAAGGGACTATGACAAAAAAATACGAAGTTACGAACAACCGACGGACCAAATTGTTGCCCAAAATTATCTTGGGTCAGCTTGGTGCCGCACTCGTGATTGCGTTCTTGGCCTATGGCATTATTTTCTATGCTCAGGGGAATAGGTACGATTTCAAGACATTCAAGGTTCTGAAAACTGGAATTCTCCTCCTCAGTATGACGCCAAAGGATGCCAAAATTACGATCAACAAGAAGGATTACGATTGGCAAAGTGGCGAAACGATGAATTTCCCGCCAGCGAAGTACGAAATAGTTGTTTCGAAGGACAGCTATACACCTTGGTCGACAAATATCAAAATTGAGCCCTCCTCGGTAAATATTTACAACAATGTTGTGCTCTTCCTTGGTCAACCGGAGGTTGATACCTTGACCGATCAATCCAAGATTAGTCTCCTAAACACCCCCTCTGATATTCTGGCCAACAGTGCTGCAGCTAGTTTGAATTATTCTGATTATGAAATTTGGGTCAATCAAAATCTAGTAACGCGGTTTTCGACTCCGATTAGACGAGCAATTTGGTATTCTGACCAGAAACACATTGTATACCAGCAGGGCAGCGAGATTCGAATCCTCGAAATTTCTGGGACGAATGACGCACTCCTTGTGACCCTCTCTAGTGATAAAACTACCAATTTTGTCGTAGGCAATAACGGCACAGAACTCTACTTCGTCGATGGCGGAGTCAATAAAATAGCGAGGATAAGATAGCTCGATAGTTTATCAAGTTTCAAGTTCATCAAGTCCTGAAAATTATTTAACTTTACAACCTGATAAACTTGACAAACTTGGAACTTGTAGCCTTCGGCTACCTGGCGCTTGGCAGCTGTGTATAGCCGTCGTTTTTGAGATCGGAGGAACTATTTAGAGCTGGATCAGGTGAGATTTGATCAGCCAAGACAACCATTCTCTTGAATGAGGTGCCAACTGGCCAACAGGTAACGATGCTGAGACGGGCTCCGTCTGTTTGAGCCATAATCGAGAGATCGCTCGCAGCTACTACCTTCTGATCTGTGACTTTGTAAGTAAAGATTTTGTTCCGATAATTGAGATATACGAGGTCGCCGGCAACAAGACGGTTGATAACGGCGAAAATTGAGTTGTAGTTGCCTTTGGCCCAAACATAATTCGAGCTGTGGCCAGTAATATATACATTTCCGTTTTGACCAGGCAGGGCAGTACCATCGACTTGAATCACGCCCTTTGAAAGGCCATCACTGACTTTGGTGGCGACATTGGGTACGCGCCAAGTTATCGGTGCTGTGATTTGAAGCGAAGGGATATAGATTTCATTTTCGGACAAATCTGGGACATATTGAGTCGTCGAGACGCCCCTTGTCTCATCAGAAACAGCGGCAATAGGAGCTGTGCCTATCTCCGGTGCGATCAGTGTCGGGGTCTCTGCCTTGATATCAGATTTGTACCAGAAGAGAATTTTGTCGTGAAAAGCGGGATAATTGACGAAGAGATAAATTGCAATTGTGGCGGAGGCAATCAGGAAGAAACGATTTATGAAACGCAAAATCGGCGCCAGTTTGTCCCTCTTTCTCTTGGTCTCATGGGCGAAAATATTTAGCAGATCATTTTCTGAAATGTGGTGTTGATTCATTTTTTCTTGTGATAGTGTGTGTCGAGCCAGATTTTCTTGAATAAATTTAAAGTAAGAGTCGAGAGCAGGAATCCAGTCGCCGGCACTATGGCGTTGAGCCAGGGAGAATGGATTTTGATCGCACTTAGGTATAGTCCTATCGCTAAATAGGTGAAGATTATCAGCAAAAGGCGTCTGCTGATGCTAGTCTCCCAAGCTTTGTCCGCCTCGACGGCACTGTTTCTGTCTTTGATCTTCGCTACTTCGAGTTTGAGTGATTCTAATTCTTCGTTCATAAGTATTTTGATTAGCTTTTTTATATTTTATTTGAAAATGCGATTTACTGCAATTGTGTTTTAACTTGCCGTAGCCCAAACTTCAGTTTGTAAGATTCTGTATGATTATGGCAAACTAAAGTTTGAACTCTATACAACTTCTACTGCAATAGAAGGATAGCATATTCAAAAACCATTGACAATAGAGCTTAAATATAGTATAATTCCAACATCTTACAAGAGGAGGTTATCCAAATGGATAACTCGCAGTATTTCTTGGCACAGAGCGAGCAGCTCGCTCTGAACGTATCTGACCCCGGCCTGCTGAAGGTTGGACAGGATGCGCTGGCCCGATGCGAGCGATTGCTTGATGAAGGCAAGCTCGTCATCAAAGCGGCCGTCGGCATCAGCTGGAAGTATGTCGGTCATGTGATCGAGATGCAGAAGGATCTGAGCGTTGTCCAGCCGCTCGTTACCGCAAAGGAGCTGAATGGATTAGCTCCGATTTTCTTTCGCGACTGGGAGGTCAAGGTCATCGGTGCGTACACCGAATCGACCGTCTGTTTCCCCGTTGTCGAAGCGGCGCTGGACAAACTCTTCGAGGTTAGCCTCGAGGCGGCGGCCAAGCGCTGGGACAAAGCGGTCAAGGACAAGCTGACCGGACTCGTCGGCGAGGATGAATTTTACGCTGAATTCGTGGTAGAATTCGCGGCCGAGCTGGGCGTGATCCGCAAGGAACACAAGGATGACAAGCGCAAGCTTGTCGCATGCCAGCTCTACTACGAGTTGTCAGGCAGCATCGGCGTGACGGAGCGCATTCACACTGAGCGGCTTCGCCTGGCCGAGCAATCGGTCGAGAAGAAGCAATCGGTCGTCGATAAGCGGCGAGCCAAGCGTCGGCAGGAAGCTGCGCGGTTCGCGGCCACGACGGCCAACATCCCGCCGCTGCAGTCCAGCACGACTGAAACCGATTCCACGAAGGAATTGGTCGAGGTGTGAGCAGGAGGGAGAGATCGACATGGAGGTTACCCGGCTAGCGCAATTGCGCTAGCCGGTTTTCGTATTTAGAAGCAAGGATTCAGAATTAAGAAGTAAACAGTAAGAAGTATAGTCTAAAATCGTGAATCTAAAATCCCTAAAATAGTCATCTTGAGGGTACTCCCGAAAGATCTAGTGAAGCGTGTGTTTGATATTTCGATCTCAAGCTTCAAGCCCTAGAACCTGCCATGAGCGTAGCCGAATGGGCCCTTCGCTTCAAGATAATATTGCAATAATTACTGAAGCGGAAGAGAAGGAGGAATTTTTTCAAAATTTCATCGGCATATCTTTCGCTTCTCGTACACTGATAGGGTGATTTACAATTTGGCAGCAAAGCAAAAAGGAAGTTGTCACAGATGTACTGCTGCTCTTGCTGTCCCTTGGGAGGAAACTCCCATTGACTCTTTCCAGGTCTTCTGACCTTTATCTATGCCAAACTTTCTGGAACGAGGTGAGTGATGGTTCAATATTTCGCATTGGCCTTTGCGCCAAAGAAAAGTTTCCTGTTGCGCTGGAGCGAAGGCTCCAAGAAGCCGCAGATGTTTAACTTCAGCATCGCTGACAAGGACGAAATCGTCCCCTTGAGCGAAGTGCTGGTCGACGGTAAACCGGTGCTGGAAGTTTTCTCGCCCGGAGACGTGCTGTACGCAGAGATGGGCGGGAAGAACGATGTTTTTCTCCTCAATGCTCTGAAGCGGGGCGTCAAAATCTTCCGCATCCCCTACGCCAAACTGTTCAAGTATGATGGCGGCGGGGCGGCGAATGAAGACAGCGGTGAGGCTGCGACCAATCCGGATGAGCGTGATCAGAAAGAAACGATGGCGCGCGAGAAACGGGTTGTTCTGATGGCGGAGATCGCCAAAAACAGCCCCGAGCTCTACTATGAGATGCAAGCGGTCGATCCGGCGATCTGGAATATCCAGGCGCTGGTTCGCAGCTTCAAGAAGGTCCAAGTGGAACTCCGGATGAAGATTGATCAGGCGCTGCGCGAGATGAAACTCGACGCCGAGCTTTTGCCGCCGGAGTATTCACCCCGACAAGTCGGCGCGATCAACGAGCTGCTGAATCAGGCGACGGTACAGGATTACTTCCAGAAGCTTGAGAAACAGAATCTCAAGGCAATCGAGAAGAATCTGAGTACCTTGCCGATCTGGCAGAAATTCCTGGCCGATGTGCCAGGGATTGGTCCCTCGACAGCGGGTCAAATTGTGGCTGTGATCGGTGACATTCGCCGCTTCCCGACCCTCTCCGGCTTCCGCGCCTACTGCGCCTGGTTCGTAACCGCCGATGGCAAAGCGCCGCGCTTCCGTCGCGGTGGTGACGGGCCGAGTTACAACCCGAAGGCGAAGCAAGCCTTCTGGCAAGCGGGTGATATGTTCATCCGTGTCGGCAAGGGCAAGTACAACGAGCGGTATTACGCGGAGAAAATTCGCTATACCGAGCGCGATCAGGACAAGGGCCTGAAAAACCTCAAAATCCTGTGCCATTGCCGCGCCCGCCGTTCGGCCGTCTCGGATTTCATCGACGATTTCTGGCGCGCCTGGTGGGGACTTCACAAGGAAGCAGGCGAGGAATTGCCCGAAAGCGTGGTTGCCTCGCTTGAAGCGGCGGCACATCCGGTGAAGCCGAAAAGCTACGAGCACCTGGCCAAAGAGCCGTCGATGCCGGCGGATCTTCGGGCCATACTCGAAGCAGCGGCCTAGTCAAATTTGGTGGATGACAAAAGAGTAGTTGTTTCAGTTGTCACACTGCCATCCATCAAACCCACAAGGAGAGTGCATTACATACATTGCTAAATCAGAATGTCTGCGCTCTCCTCTATTTCCTCTCCGGCTGTTGCCAAGCAGCCGGAGACAATTTACTTGAGGTGAAAGCAAATATAGTAATTAGTATATGGTTATTAGTTATTAGTAATGGGGTTTTAATTTTCACCTCAGCTATAATTGTAAATTTGGCCAAGAGACATTTGCGAAGATTCATCACAAGATGACACTGTGAACTTTTGGCCAGCAAAATTGGTTGTTTGTCATTTAGCTAGCTGCAACATTAGGCAGGGTGGCTTACAACCAACCAACTTGGCTGTTAGTCAAACTGGAGTTTGCTTCAGATAGAGGATTCCAGCTAACAGTCAACCATACTGGTTGTAAATTTAAATGGAAATTTGAGCAATCAATCACCGAAGTAAATTTACAACCACAAAACTTGACTGCGATCAGTACCGACCTTGCGTGTTGCAATCTAATGCACGAATCGTAGTCAACAAAATTGGTAGGAACCATACATTCTGCCTTTTGCAAGAAGGAGTGATTGTGGGGTCTTGCCAACCAATCTGCGGAAGCGTAACAAAGACAGCTTGTAGAATAGGCGTATGTGCGCCTTCCGCACCAACTTGGTCGGCCGATCATGGATTAGTTTTTTGTTATCACTTCTTTTGATCGGCCGGCTACAACTTGATTACAGGCCAGTGACGGAACTTGGTCAATTGCGAACCATGACCTGTAATCAAATCCATTGGCAGAGAGAAAGAGTCATAGTTGTTCCAAAGGCTTCCCTCGTCTTTCTGCTGACATTTGACTGCAGCCAAGATGGATCTTGCTTCAACTGGAGCAGTGAGCTGCAGTCAATCAAATTGATAGTGCGTCATTCAAACGGTTGATTCCATGTGGAATCCTGACAAGCTATCAACACTCAAAAAGCCGGACAAACTATGTGTTGATCATCCAAACGGATGCGTTGTCCCGGCTTGTCCTCCCCCGACTCTTGTCGGGGGAGAATTTACCTGAAGTGAAAGCAAATATAGTAATTGTAATCAGTAGTTAGTATATGGTTATTAGTTATTAGTAATATGATTTTAATTTTCACCTTAGATATAATTGTACAATCTTCGGCGATTTTCCACTAATCCCCGCGTTTCAAGTGAAAAGTTGGAAAATCGCCGGACCAAATTGGCAGAGAACGAAGTTGCGACCTGAGAAATCAGTATGCTGGCTTATCTCTCTGCCAGCACTTAAGTAGCCGAACATGGTATGTAATGGCATCAGTCATGATATTGTCTCGGCTTTCTTCCTCCCGACTCTTTGTCGGGAGGACAATTTACTCGAAGTGAAAATCACTAGGGGGAATCGCTATATGTGATCTTGATTTTCACTTCGGATATGATTGTTTGTCACAGTTTTGACGGAATAGATTGACAAAGCTTCGAAAGAAATAAATCGGTTCTATTTCCGTCAGACAATTTGATTGCCAACCAGTTCACTTCTTTCTCAAGAGAGATATAATTGACTGGCAATCATCTAAATTGCCGAGAAGCACGTGGATCTATTTATTAGTGCGAAGATTGCTCTCTCGGTATTAAATTGGAGGAAGGTCAGAAGGGGGTTTGAGCTTCAGGCTCATTGTTGACACTTCCTCTAAAATCCTGGAGAATCAAGCATAACTTATATTACATTGAAAGATGTGGTCTGCTTGATTCTCCACTCCTCTTGGGGAAAATCAAAAATGGATGTTGGATCATAATTTATTGTTGATTTTCCCTATCCTTATTGGCAAGAAGCACTTGGGAATCTGGACCAAAGAGTATATTTGCTTCTTGTCAACATTCCTCGTGCTACGGGGTGCAGGCATAAAGGGCTCTGATTACACCGCCTAACCTGCCTGCGCCCCTCTGTCTTGGGAAGCTTGGACAATAAAACAATTGCACTGGATGTTTTGAGCTGTTTCTAGCTTCTCAACTCCTTGGGAAAAACAAAATAAAGAGAGTGCGCCATACTTGCACTTTGTTTTTCCCAATTTTTCTCGCCTCGGAGGGAATTTCAGTTGACATAACTTGTCCAAGAAGGAGACATGGAAATTCTCTCCGCCTCATTTTCCAGACTTGAGGAGACTGCAACTGACATACTTAGCAAATAGGAGGAAGTGCTGCTCTCCTCAACCCCAAAAATCCGGCTAAATGTAGCCAGATGACAAATCGTAGATTTTCAAACTATCAGAATTGCCCTCTGGCTCCCCCACCGATCACCCCGACTCCCCGTCGGGGTGATTTTCATTTAGCTTGTCAATTTGGCGTTGATGTTGTTGGCGACGAAGGTGCCGATGCTGTCGTAGGTGCCTTCGAGCAAATCTGCCTGAATGTTGTGTCTGTGACCGTTTTTGTAGTGAATAATGATTGCTGGCATGCTGGATTTACTCTGACTTAAGCCGACCGTTTCGGCTAGGGAAATCTGAGATAGCGGAATCGTGACCGTTAGAAGCTTGGTCCGGTCGAGGAGGTGTCCATTTATAATTTCGAGGGCTGATTTGCCGGAATATATTTGAAGAAATGTCATAATGATCCCGAAAATGAAAAAGAGTCCGGCCAGGCCGAAGAACGATGCGATTAGAATATCGAGGCCGGATTGACGATAAATATAGACAGCCGCAAGTAAGCCTTGGAGGAGGGTCAGGAGAAAACAAAAGAGAATTTCGGTGCGAAGTGCACCCTGATTGAAATCTATTTTGGCGTTTTCTGTTTCCTTTTGTGGCATATTATTGTTTGTAATCAAATTTTATGGTGTTGCTGTTGTGTCGCTTCGCTTCCAGGCTGAGCCGTATTTTGTGACTGCCGGAATTGAGATAAATTGCGTCTGTGTTCAGAAAACTAGGTAAATATTGATTTTGGCTCTGATTGTGAAGTTGGAGTGTAACGGTCTGTGAATAAGTATGAAAAGGCCAAATGACAACGCGTGAAATTATATCGCTACACATGCTGGTCGAGCCAGAAATCGTGCCGTCAATATACATAGTTGGATCCGTGCATGAGCTCGGAAATGTTGCGTAGTATGGAAGAATATTAATATTGGTCGCCTTGAATGTGACGATCATAGGATCGCCTGCCTTGTAACTTGTCTTGTCTGCCTTGATTCGGGTAAAAATAATACCGAGAAAACTGAAAATTATGTACAAGATAACCAACAAAATAATACCCAATCGAATCAAAAGTGGCTTGGATATTCTGAGCTCAAAATTACGAAATTGCATTGCCCTCCTCTTTAATATAAGAGAAGTATAGCAAAATTTGGCAAAAAGTGAAAATAGGTTGCAAACTGCAATTTAGAACGATTGATGGGGTCTCTTTTAGTGGCTGTTACTGGCGCGTTTGGCCTTGAGCCGGAGGTTTGGATCGAGAAGTTTCTTGCGCAAACGGAGAGATTTTGGAGTTGCTTCCAAATATTCGTCGTCTTCGAGGAAGTCGATACACTGTTCGAGCGAGAAAATTGTTGGAGGGGTTAGAACAGTGATCGCATCGGCGCTGGCGGCGCGCATATTGGTCAATTGTTTTTCCTTGGTGACATTGATCTCGAGATCGTCTTCGCGCTGATTTAATCCCACAATCATACCGGCGTAAACATCTGTATTTGGCTGAATGAAGGTGATACCGCGTTGCTGGGCAATATTTAGGCCATAGGAAACGGCTTTGCCCGAGGAAAAGGCGACGAGGACGCCGTTTCGCAGCTTTGGAATCGGAGCGCCAAGTGGAGCGAAGCGCAGAAAGATTGAATTAGTGACGGCTGTTCCCTTGGAAGCTGTCAGCAAAGTATTGCGTAGCCCCAAGGTACCTCGAGTTGAGATTTCAAAAACGAGTCGGATAGAATTGTCAGAATTCTCTGTCTGAGAGTGGAGAACGCCACGGCGGCGGCTAATTTCGCCGATAACTGTGTTTGCAAATTCGGCCGGAACATCAATTGTAAGTTCCTCGACAGGTTCCAATTTTACCCCATCTACTTCTTTGATAATAACTTCAGGTTTACCGACCTGCATTTCATACCCTTCGCGACGGAGAGTTTCGATGAAGACAGAGAGGTGAAGCTCTCCTCTACCCGAGACGATATAGCTGCCGTCTTCGGCAATCGCCAATTTCATTGAGACATTTGTCTCAAGCTCTTTCCTGATTCGATCGAGGAGTTGTCTGGCGGTTACAAATTTGCCTTCGCGACCGGCAAATGGCGAAGTGTTGGCATAAATTGAAATGTTGAGGGTCGGCTCTTCGATTTGAATGGTCGGAAGAGCTACCGGTCGAAGCGGACTGGCGATAGTTTCGCCAATCGTAGCCTTGGAGACGCCGGCTAGGGTGACGATGTCACCAGAAAATGCTTCCTTGGCTTCGATTCGTTTCATACCATAATATTGAAAAATCTTTTCGATTCGGCTGTTTTCGACAACGCCGCTTTCGTTTACCAATGCAACTTGATCGCCTGGCTTGATTGAGCCGGAGCTGATCTTACCGATTGCGATCTTGCCGATAAAATTGTCGTAATCAAGAGCAGAGATTAGAAGTGAGAATGGTTGCTCGTTGTCAACCTCTGGGGCTGGAATATGGGTGATAATGGCGTCCAAAATCGGGGTTAAATCAGCCGAAGCGGCTTCGTCTTCCGGAAGTTCGTCCCAAGCTTTGCCTTCGCGGCCGATAGCGTAATATATAGGAAAATCAAGCTGGGCATCGTGCTGGGCTAACTCCATAAAAAGTTCGTACGTTTTGTCGATGGTCTTGGGAATGTCCGCGTTTGGTTTGTCTATTTTGTTGATTACAACAATAATCTTGAGACCAAGCTCAAATGCCTTCTTGAGTACAAATTTTGTTTGTGGCATCGGACCTTCCTGGGCATCGATGACCAAGACTGCGCCTTCGGCCATATTTAGCGTACGCTCGACTTCACCACCGAAATCAGCATGTCCGGGTGTGTCAATTATGTTGATCTTGATGCCTTTGTAGTTGATAGCGGTGTTCTTGGCCAAGATTGTAATCCCCCGCTCTCGTTCCTGATCGTTTGAGTCCATGATCAAATCTTGTTCCATAAACGCTTCGTTGTCGCGGAAAGTTTTTGATTGTTTCAAAAAACCGTCGACTAGAGTAGTTTTTCCATGGTCGACATGGGCGATGATGGCGACATTGCGAAGTTGTTGCTCGGACATTTTGGTTCCTCCAGGGGGTATTACAAAAGAAAAAAGCGCTTTGAGCGCGGATATTATTTGATAATATAATATCAGATTAAATCGATTAAGTCAACCAGAAATTTGGATAAGTACATAGTATTTAGATATAAGTTATCAGTATAGTACTGTAATTTAATTCATCTATTATACCAGTTACTAATAACTATGTACCAAAAAGAACGTCTAATCACTCGGCCGAACGAAACAGCGGCGGCAACGCGGCTCGTAGAGGTATGTGCCGTCATCTGGCAAAATTGGGGGCAAATTTCTGGTGATGGGCTTGCCTTTTTGGTTTAGCACCTGGCTATATGCGGCGTCCATGTTTTGACATTTGACGCAAACTGAATTTTTCATCTTGACTTCGTTGGGCCCCAATTCGAAAAGCGCTTGAACAATATTAAACATTTTGCCCTGGTAATTGAGGTCGAGGCCGGAAACAAAGATTTTCACTCCTCGGTTCAGAAGTCGCAAGATCGGTTTCAGACTGCGCCTAGCCTCTCTGATTGTAGTGGTTTCGAACATGTGGACCTCATCTAAACCGAGATATTCAACCATGGCAAACTTTTCAATTTCAGAGAGTGAATTGATTTTGATCGAAGGAAGCGAAGCACCCTGCCGTGTCTGCAAATTTTCGTCTCGAATATTGGCACTCGGCTGAATAATCTTGAAGCTACGATCAGTGTAATTGAGTTTCGAAAAAAAATGGATCAGATCCAGTGATTTACCACTGCACATTGGGCCAAGGATTAGGGTTAGCATTGGGGAAATTTCGTTATTGCTGCGGGCGCAAGATTTGATGCGTTTCGATGTGATCTGCGAAAATACTGATCGTTCCGTTGCCGTAATCGTCGCTTAAGGTAACTGACCCGCCGGCAGGTAGCGTTAAATTATTTTCACCTTCGAAGGTGATCCACATCTCAGTTGAGTGACTGTTGTTGATCGTGATTTTCATTTTCCTCCTGCAAAATTAATTTGATTATATTATATCAAACAAAGTCAAGATTAAACAAAGGGACAGCTTGGCAGCTGCCCCGGGAATGTATACAAATTTTTCGGTCGATCAAGTCAGTCGGAATTCTCGTCTGCCTCTTCTGCGTCGTATTCTGCCAACGCTTCAGCAATTCCCTCGTATCGATTGCGGACGCTCTCCATATGATCGAAGAGTGTTGGACTGTTCTCCCTCTCCATTTCCATGCCGATTCGCTCAGCCTGGAGAAGAGGGTCATAAGGATTAAGAGCAATTGCAGCTTGGTTCAGAACATCGACCAGACAATGCCGAGCTCTGAAATTGACAGTTGATTGTAGGCGGCAAAAGATCGTGTCGAAGAAGTAATCGTTCATCACTTCGTCGTGGAAATGGTCGATGACACTCGTTTCGACAGGAGAGAGCGTCTCGAATGTATCATCGTCATCGCTTGCAGGGCTTCTGATCAGGAATTCGTCAGGAATACGGAGCTCGTCAACGAAATCGGGCACTTCTGGTATTGCAGTTGTTTCAATCTGCGGCGCTGATTTATTGATTTCGTCTTCGTTAAACTGACGAAGAATGGCGGCTCCAATATTGCTGCTGATGCACCCAAGCAGATTAACTAGGGCGACAGCGGCACCATGAGCCTTGTGGTCGTTGCCATCCTTGATCTTCTGGAGCATCTCCATGACCTGACTTGTAGCCGTTTCCGGAGTCATTGCCATTAGGAAATCACCCATTTGGATATCAGAGAGGCCGATTGCCTCATAGTCGATGCTAATCGGTTTCATCTTCGCGGTCCTCCTTGCTCTTGGGGATAATCCAAGTTTTATCAAAATATGGGGCAGCTGTCAAAGTCAAACTTTACAAGTATAATGTTTTTTGGCAAACTCTGTTTTGGGGGATTTGTGTATGGAGAGCAGTTTCGAAGAATTTGAAGTTGGTCCTTGGGATGAACTAAATGACTCAAACGATGAACTTACCATCTTTTTCATCCTGCTGGTCTCGATCGGACTATTTCTCACCTTTGTGGTGAGATTTTGTTAGAACTCAAAGGCCGAGGATTTCTCCTCGGCCTTATTTAAAAAAAAGCGCCGTACCAAAGAGGTCGTGCGCAGGATATTAGAGTGAAGGTCGTTTTAAGACAAAATAGATAGTTGAACCCCAGGCTATATACACTACCTTGTGAATGATCTGAGCGAAAATGCTAATATGATTAAATGTAATACCCAGATAATTATCAATTAACGCACAAATCAAGGCGCCGATGATCATTATGAGTGAGACTCCGAGGAATCTTACGGTTAGCATTCTAACTTACCCCCTTATACCGGTCAGCAGTTGTTCAAGTTGAATATATCAGAAAAAATATTTGAGTCAAGCTGTCCTGATTTAAACCACTTTGCAGTAAACAAGAAAACACAATTTTTGATATCTGAATGATCATGTAACAAAAAAGCCACAAATACATGGTGCCGCGGGTGGGAATCGAACCCACACTCCTTTAGGGAACACGATTTTGAGTCGTGCGCGTCTACCAATTCCGCCATCGCGGCATCATGTATTTGTGGCCTATACAAATGATGATAGCAAAAATTTCAGCTTCTTTCAATCTTTTCGGGCTGATTGCCGGTCAAATTCCAAAGTTCAGACGGTGCTGACATTTGCAAAGTGCCGCCATCTATGAATAAATCGATTTGATCAAGTTCTTCTTTGCTAAATTGAGCCAAAAATTCAGTCAGAGAGTAGCAATTTGGCAATCCTGACTTGTTGGCTGAAGTTTGAGCAATTATTCCTCCGCTCGCCTTGGCGATGGCTATGATTAGGTCGCTGTCAGGAATTCTGCAAGAAATAGTTTCTCCTCTTTTGCATTGGTTTGAAATCATGTTGGCTGGATTGTCGTTTAGAATAAATGAATATCGCCCAGGGATTCTCTCCCTGATGAATTCCAGGTTTTCCTGATTAATATCGGTGATCTTGGTCAAAGTCTGTATTGAATCGACGGCAACACCTAAAGTTTTGGTCTCGGGACGCCCCTTCAGTTGATTAATTTTGGCCAAAGCTTCCTCGTCCCTCGGATCAGCAATCATGCCATACACCGTGTCAAAAGGCGCAATTACAATTTGACCAGCCATTATCATTTGGCTCGCCCGTTCGATACTTGTCCGATATCCAGTTAATTCAATATTAATAATTTGCATATGTTTTTGTTGGATTTTTGTATAACAGGATTACTTTGCCTGGATTCCCGCCTTCGCGGGAATGACAAGAAAAAGCGGGAATGACCAGAAAAAAATGAGACTTTATAAACTTTATAACTTGATGAACTTTTTCTTCTTGCTTGCGGATTGAACTTCATTATAATATAATTAAAGCTGGAATTAAAGAAGAGGTAATATGGGCATTATGGATTCTCTGGATAAAATTGATTTGAAAAAAGCCGATCCTGCTTTGATGAGTGAACGGATCGAGAACTTTCCGGAAATGTGTGCAGATGCGTACCAGGTTTCGCAGCAGTATTCTATCCCATCTTACTATATCAAGGTGAAGAAGGTTGTCCTGATCGGGATGGGTGGTTCGGGCGCGGCCAATGACATAGTCAAAGACCTTGTCTCTGAGACTTTGAGTATCCCAGTTGAGAGTATTCATAATTACGTCTTGCCTGGTTATGTTGATGCCGAAACGCTTGTGATTGTATCTTCCTATTCAGGCGAGACAGAGGAAGTTCTCTCTGCCTTCATTTCGGCGTATCAACGCGGCGTGAAGTTGATTGCAATTACAACCGGAGGAAAATTAAAAACTCTTGCTTCTAAATATCATGCTCCCCTGTTTGAATTTGAGCTAAAAGCCTGTCCTAGAGCTGCTTTCCCCTATCTTTTCACGATTCTAATCTCTGTTTTTGAGAAACTAGGTTTCATTTCTGATTTTGGCGCAACTTTTCCCAAATTAATTTCAACTCTGGAGGAAGCACGCCAAAAGTACGGTCTATCTTCTCCCCTTTTCAGCAATCCGGCCAAGATAATGGCTCAGAAATTGTACGGCAAATTGCACGCAGAATCAAGAATCAAATCAATGAAAACAGCAAAAATTTTGCTTCCTACGAAGTCTTCCCTGAGCTTAATCACAATGCAATTCAGGGCTTGGTTTTCCCGGCAAATACAATTAATTTCATCCTGATGTTGGAATCTAATTTCGAGCAGGAGCGGGTCACGCTTCGTCAGAATATTTCGGCTGAGATTATCCGAAAACACAAAATTCCACTAGAGCGCTTGAAATTTATTGGTTTCCAAGATCGTATCTTCGAAACACTCTGGTATGTCTTCTGGGGCGATTATGTTTCTTATTATCTTGCTATTTTGCACAAGGCCGATCCATCAGCGAATGATGATATCACGGCCTTGAAGAATCGTTTGATTTAAATTTTTGGGAGGGATATTGAACATAAAAGCGATCAAAAAAAGTCACGCAGTTATTGTCTTGGATGGTTGGGGTTTGGCGCCGGTTTGGGGTGGCAACGCTATTGCTATGGCTAGGACACCAAATTATACCGAGATGATGCGAAAATATCCCAATACTTCGCTCTTTGCCGCTGATGGTGCAGTTGGGCTGCCTTTGGGTGCGCCGGGAAATTCCGAGGCTGGGCATTTGAATATAGGGGCTGGTCGCAAAGTTTTGCAAGATCAGACTCAAATTGATCGATATATCGAAAACGGATCTTTTTTCAAAAATAACACTTTGATCGAGACTATTGACCATTGCAAGAAGAACAAGAGTAATCTCCATCTGATGGGACTACTCTCCAAGGGTGGCTCTCATAGCTATTTGGGGCATCTTTTCGCTCTTCTGAAATTGGCAAAAGAGCAAAAGTTTGAACGGGTATATATTCATCTTTTCAGCGATGGTCGAGATTCTGAGGTTATGGCTGGAATTGAGCTTATAAATGAGCTAGAAAATGAAATAAAAAGGCTAAAAGTCGGTCGGGTTGCCAGCGTGATTGGGCGATATTATGCGATGGATCGAGACAACAATTGGGGCAGGATCAAACTTGCCTACGATATGCTGGTTTTGGGCAAAGGCAAAGTTTTCGAAAACCCGCGAGAAGTTTTCACTTCCTCGTACACAGATTTTATTACAGACGAATTCATCAAGCCGAGCCTAGTTACTGGACCTTTTAACGAAAAATTCACGATCAAGGATAATGACGGTGTTGTTTTTTTCAATTTCCGAGCCGACAGAGCGCGAGAAATGATTTCGGCCTTCAAAGACAAGAAATTGACCAGCATCCCCCATCGCAAACTGTTGCAAAATCTTTTTTTCTGCAACTTTGTCATGTTCAACGAAGATCACCTTGCCAAGAAAGCCTTCGAGCCGGAGATAGTCAATTCAACTCTGGCTGATCTCTGGTGTCGTCGCGGATTTAGTCAATTTCATATTGCTGAGACCGAAAAATATGCCCATGTCACTTATTTTATCAATGGCGGATATAACAAAACTCATCCGGGCGAGACCTGGAAGTTGATTCCGTCACCCAAGGTCAAAACTTATGACGAGAAGCCGGAGATGAGTGCAGAAGCTGTGACTGAAACGATCGTCAAGACAATAAACAAAAATATTTTTGATTCATTTGTAATTAATTTTGCCAATCCTGACATGGTTGGTCATACAGGTGATCTAAAGGCAACAATCAAGGCGGTTGAGTTTGTCGATTATTGCCTTGGTCGAGTTTTGACCAAAGTGATCGAAGTTGGCGGAACCGCTTTCGTCTTGGCTGATCATGGTAATGCCGAACAAATGGTCAATCCCAAAACTGGCGAGCCAGACACTGGTCATACCAGCAATCCGGTCCCATTTGCAATCGTGAGCAATGACCCGGCTTACCAAAAGATTCGACTGCGCAGCGGCGCGGCGCTTTCTTCTGTCATGCCGACCGTCCTAGAAACGATCAGTGTCAAATGTGAAGCCAAAGACAAAGAAAACAGCTTAATTATTTCATAAATGAATAGAGAAACTAATCCAAAAATTGCTCTTTTGTTGATCGAGGGCTTGGGTCTCTCGACTGCTTGGCAGAACAACGCGCTTGCTTCGGCCAAAACGGCTAATTTTGACGAACTGTGGCAAAATTGCGAGCATGAAATCTTGGCTTCTCCAGTCAACAATTCAAACCAAAGGGTTTTTAATTTGAAGGAGAGTTATTCTCTGATCGCCAAGGGAGAAGTTGGTCATCATAGCAAAATCGTTTTTGACGATCTCATTCGGACTGGCGAATTGCAAAATAATCCTGTGTTGCAAAATATTTTCGCCAATGTATCAGAGAAGCACAGCACTCTTCATCTGATTGGAAATTTATCCAAAGGCGGAGAATTCGGCAGTCTTGCTCACCTTCTGGCTTTGGTCAAAATGGCAAAACGAAGCCAAATTTATAATCTCAAGATTCATCTTTTTGTTGACGACACATATTTGAATAAGGCGGAGATCAAGAAGAATCTCGATGATTTGGAAATGGAGATTTCCAAGATCGGTTTGGCTGAAATCGCGACGCTTTGTGGAGTTGGGCAGATCGAGGCGAACAAGAGTGCGGTTTTGTCGAATCTGGTTTCTGGCCGCGGTCAATATTATATTTCGCCAACTCAAACCATAAGTCAGATTTCGGATCTCCGGCCAAGTCAATTACCTCCGACTACATTTGTGAAAAATCAATCTGATCTGATTGCAAATTTCGACTCAATTCTCTTCTTCAATCACGCAAATTGGCCACTTTCGGCGTTGCTCGAGCAGATATTGATGATAGGAAGCGGCGGAAATTTGGCTCCGAATGTCAAATATCTGAAGATTGGCGCACTTTTCGAAGAGCCGACAAATTACAAAAATATTATATTTGCCTTCAAGATACCCGAAAAGGAAACATTGACTCAATTGCTGAGTCAAAAAGGCATAAAATCAGCGATTTTTTCTGATAGTCCGGACAAAATTACTCTTTTGCGGCAATATTTCGGCTCGAACGAAGTGCCTGAGTTTTTTCCCAAAATCGGCGAGAGCGACTCACAGGTTTCTGATTATTTTGATTTGACACAAAGAGAAATCAGGAAACAGAATTTTGATTTCTGCCTAATAAATGTTGCGGCTTTGGCGGTGGCGGCCAGCTCGGCAAGTTTCAATAATATTGTTTCGGCTGTAAAAACCCTGGACCATTCACTTAAGGAGTTTATCAATAAATTAACAGATGATGGCTATGAGGTTCTCCTCTCTTCTCCTTATGGATTGGTCGAGAAAGTGACCGTGAGCAGTGATCTTGAGGGCAAACCGGAAGGTTGTGTCCCAACCAAAAATAGTTTACCATTTATAATTGTATCGAGGCCTTGCAGGAGCCAGTCAAAAGCAAACAATTTGCTTGAGATGTTGGCAAGGGACAAGGATCTTTCGTATGTTTACGGATTTGTCCGTGAAGTTTTCAACGTCTAAAAATTGGAGAAAAATGAATACGCTATCCTACCTTGTCAGTCCCAAATCAGTCGCCGTTATCGGCGCTTCAGATAATCCGGAGAAAATCGGATTCCAAATTTTTAGTAATATTATCGCCGGCGGATTTGTCGGGAAAGTGACTCCTGTCAATGTTCACGGCAGGGCGATTTTGGGCCAGACTTGCTACAAATCTGTGCTCGAAATTCCAGGTGAAGTCGAGCTTGGCGTGATTGTGATACCCTCTGCATTTGTCAAAGCAGCAGTACTTGAGTGCATCGAAAAGAAAGTCAAAAGTTTGATTATAATTTCAGCCGGTTTTGGCGAGGTCAACGACGAAGGCAAAAAATTGGAAAAGGAAATTGCCGATTTGTGTCGGGCCAAGAACATTGCGCTTTTGGGGCCGAATTGTCTAGGACTGATCAATACAAAGGCAA
>JAPLVL010000045.1 GCA_026397135.1 Candidatus Berkelbacteria bacterium | reverse complement strand
GAAAAATGTATGGTCACTATAAATTACGGCACGAAACTTTGTGAAGTAGCTGGCGCAACAATTTGTCAATTTTAATTAGTTGATTTCAAACTGTTGCGACTATCCTCCGCAAGGAGATTTCGATGTATAAGTGGATCTTTGCAGCCGTACTGGCTTGCATTTGCCTCCAACAGGCCGTTTTGGCGTCTGACGCCAAGGTTGCCGAGGTTGCAGCCTATCTGGGTGACAAAACGAAGGACAAGTCATTTCGGATGGTTACCAACATGCTCGTGATCGTGGGCAATGTCGAGGAAAAGCCTGGTGATTCTATTCGCCTCGCCAAAGACTTGCTGACCAAGGTTATCAACAAAGTTTTCGAGGGAGATTTTGATTCGAAGAAAAGAAATCTTCTGAACAAAATCAAGCCTAAGGTCATCCGTTTGTTCAATCAAGTTGCGGCAGCTGAAATCATCAGCCAGACCAGAAATGTTGACGACACTATCAAAGAAGATTTGACTAATCTTGCTGATTTGGCTGCCGCGATCGAACTTGCCCATGGAAAAGCATGGCTCAATCTGGGGAGTATAGATCGGGCGAAGGCATTTTTCAATCTTGCCTTTCTGGATACGGCCAAAATCGACGATGTTAGCAAGAAAATGGCTCTGCTCAAAAAGATTGGGCTCTTTAGTGGCATCGTTGACCCGATTCTGTCGGAAAAGTCGTTTGCTGAACTCGAAAAATTGAGTGATGCTGACGAGATTAAGGATCTGACCGAATATCACAAAGTGGCACGCACAATGTTTTCACTCGTTCAGGTGGGGGCAATTCCTAGAATTGTCAGCCTTGATGAAAGTGGGAAAGTGTTAAATGATATTGGCCCTTCCCTGACAGCCATTTGTCCGGGCGAAGCTGATTTGGCCAAATTGGCAGAATTGACCAAGCTTGAAGCTGAATCAGATAGCAATTACCAGAATTATCTGGCTCTGATTACTACGCCTGCTTTGGCTCACTGGGGCGGAGTCAAAGAGGCTCGCGAGGTTGTCGAGACGCTAATCAAGGGCGAAGGAACGCTCGATGAAACGGGACTGAGCAGGATTATTGCAGTTGCTTATTCGATCAATAATGCCTGGGGGCAGGAACTGGCCGAGAAACAGGTGCTTTCGATCTTTGATTTGAATTGGGACGAGAAGTTTATCGTCGATAGGAATAGACATTCTCTCGGGATTTTGGCCAGGGAGACAGAATCGGCTCCTCTGCTCCGTTCCGAATTCGTCGCGACTATCAGCGCATCGATCGAAGCCAAAATCAAATTGCCGGTTGACAAAATTCTCATTTACAACCTGATCGGCAATCTCTCTGATAGCAGAACGAAAGCTTGCCTCGATCAGAAGATTGACGGTATGATCGACAAACTGGTTAAAGACAGTTTCGAACTCCGTGATTCCTGTCTCTCCTCTCTGATTAGTGGGAGCGCTGGCCTGGACAACAGCCAAGCAAAGCATTTCGTTGATTTGCTCCTTGCGAACAAAAAAATTGCAGACGAAGAGACGCAAGACCTGGTAATCGATCTCTGCAATGCTCTTGGCGAGACTTTGTTTGCGAAGTCAACTGATTTCGAAGGATTCGAGTCCAAAGATTAGTAGCAGAACTTAATAATTCCAGCCGTCCCGACATTGTCGGGACGGCTATTTAAAATCAGCCTGGAATTTTTTCCAGGCTGACGATATTTACATAAACACTTCAGGGCAACGCAGTTCCTCTCTGATCTTTGGACCGCTCGGGTCAATATGAAACCCTGTCCAAATCCGAGGTCGAGAGAGAGGGGAGCCATCAACCCAGTGCAAACTATCCTTCGAAATCTCGAAAGACTTCTCGCTGTCATCTGTATCGACAACAAGGAAATCATTTCTACGATGAACCAGGATGATATTTTCGAGGCGGATGACAACGACGCGGAATTCATCCTCGTATTCGCGATACCACGCCTGGTGACGTACTCCGAAATGTTCCTCGACCCATTCCGGTAGTGGACGCTTTTGCTTCAAAACGAAGATTGCGGAGTCGAGACTAAACTCGACATCTCTGTGGTTGGGGTCGGGGTACTCCTCCCTGGCGCACAAGCGGTTTCGCTTTGGTTTCGGGGCGGTTCGTGCAGTTGGCCAGTAGATCAAATCAGTCTCCTCTCAGTGCAAATCCTAAGCCATAATGACCCAGGAATTCTTGCCATTACTATACGCGAATATTTTACAATTAGTCAAATTGCGCTACAATATATGCAAATAATCATTAACTTCTCCGCTCTGTCGGACGAAAGGATGAAAATGAAACGAAAAATTGCATTTATCGTCATTGCTTTGCTTCTGATTCTTAAATTCGCACTACTTTTTGCTACTGGTGGCATTCTCGGTTTGGTCAGCTATACGCAGTGGATTATTTGGCTCTCCCTTGCCCTATTGCTTGCGTTTCTCTGGTTCTTTTATGGCTATGCTTTTCGTGGATTATATTCAGTCAAATTCCTAGCAATCATAATTGTGGCAGTGGCGGTAGTAATCGGAGTTACTGGATTTTCGACAAAGGCGATTAAATTTGGAAACAACACCACGAAGAGCAAAGTTGCCAATGCTGGTGACAACTCGGTTATTTGTAATGTTGGAGGGAAGACCAAGAATTTCGAAATAATCTCAGCCAGCTACTCTGCTGTAAATGATATAACTTCACTTTTCGCTTCTGAAACAGGCAAAGCAATTACTGAGCCGAAATCGACAGTCGGTTTTTCATTTGGTGGAAACAAGATTAGCAATTCTGAACAATCAGTTGATTATGCTTCGGCAAACCTGACAATTCATTATATAAACGATGGCGCAAATAGCTACCAGAGCGTATTTGCCAGTAATGCTGTTACGAAGTCAAGTATTACGAAGTATGATGATAACGATATTGTCGGAACAATGACAGGAACGCTGGCATTTGTTGGCCCGAACGGCTATGACAAGAGTCAGGAAATCGTACTTGATTGCTCCTTCAATTCGAAATTAGCAATTGTAAAATAACTACAGGATCTTAATGACAAAAGAAGAATTAATTGATGCTGCCGAAAATTACTTTCGGACACATTTACCAAGCACGCGCGAAAAAAACTCCTATCTTGTGCATGTTGAAGGGGTGCAAAAGTATGCTCTCCACTTGGCGGATGAATATGATGCAGACAAGACTGTAGTAGAAGTGGCTGCACTTTTGCATGATGTTGGTGCAGATGCTGGGGATGTTCATTCGGCCAAGAGTGCAGAAATTGCGGCGGAGTTCTTGAAAGATCTGGATATTGAGAGCGATCTCGAAAAACGGATAATTTCTGCAATCAAGAATCATTCGATGAGACAGACCGGTGAGTCCTTCTCTGCTTCTGTGACGCTTGAGGACAGAGTAATTCGTGACGCCGACGGTATATCATTTATCGAAAACAGCTATGAGATGTATTTCCAAAAAGGATTAGAGAGACATGGTTTGGAAATTGCCAGAGAAAAATCGATTAGCAAAATTACCGGCATGATGCGAAAAATCACAACGAAAAAGGGGACTGAGATAGCTGAAAAACTGAAAAATAAGGCAATAGAGGTAATCAGAAACAAATAGAGCTTGAGGCAAAATTATTTCCTCAGTCTTCCAATTGACAAGAATTTATTATTATGATAACACTAATTTAGTAAACAGTCATTAAGTTGAAGTACAAACAGTGCTTCATCGGTCATCGACTCTGAGGCCTGGCGACCTTGTCGCTCAGACCTGGATGAACAAGTAAGCTTTGGTTTATAAAAATGTCATGTATTTGTAATAAAATTAGTCAAAATTGGCGCAAGGGAGCTTTTATTTCGTAAAGTTCCGGATTTTTGTATTATTTCTCTCTGAAGCTTCCGAACTTTGCGGAAGTTTTTTTGTGCTTAGCACCAGAGAAGTAAACCAAACGGAATTTTCTTTTTTGTGCCTAGCGCAAATGGACGCTAGAGTACAACAAGAAAGAGGTTACGACCATGGTTAGTGCGGAAGAATTTTCGCAGAAGTTCCAGTTTCGACAAGATATGCATCTGCATATTGGAATCGAACAGGAGTGTTTCTTGGCACGAGGCGGTGTTATCGCCCCGATTGCACCGGAAATTGTTCCAGCGATCAAGAGAGCTTCCAGTATTCAGTGTATCGACATTGGATACGAGCTCTCTGCCTACCAGCTGGAGCATCGGATCGGTCCGGTTAAAATTAAGAATGTGCGTGAAGAGTTGCGCAATGTCGAAGCCCGTCTCAAACAAGAAGAGCTTCGACATAATTTCAAAAGGATTTACACTGAGGTGGCGCCGGATAATTTACCACTCGATGTTTATCCTGATCCCGCGGGAAGGTATCAAGCTTTGGCCACAAATATGCCCCTCGACGTTTTGCGGGCAGCTTGCCAGGTAGCGGGAACGCATATTCATATCGGAATGGCTGACAAGATGGTAGCAATTCCGGTGTACAATCGTGCAGTAACGCTTTGCCAGGAATTGATTGAGATGGGAGATAATTCCAATGGAAAGCGGATGTCTCTCTATCGCAAAGTCGCTGGCGATTCAATGCCGCCAAGGTATAACAACTGGAACGACTTTTACAAATCGGCTCTGAAACGTGGTTTTGCCGATAATCCCCGCAATTGCTGGGATTTGATCCGCATTTCCAAACACGGGACGATTGAGTTCCGGATGTTTGGAGCGACCTGCGATCCGGATTTGATTCTGAAGTGGGCCGCCTTCTGTCGCAATATTTGCGCCAAAGAAGAATGGACGGGAGAGTGGTGGACAGATCATACTGGCCACATCTGGTCAGCAACTGGGCACGGCTAGCCTGATTTATATGCCCAGGTAATAGTCGGGGCAGAACATGATGTTCTGCCCAAGATTTAACAATTATTAAACTATATAAAAGGAAAAAATGGAAAGAACTAATCAGCCTATTATTGTAAAATTTGGCAAAAGGCCAAAATTTGTCTTGGTTTGCTGTCTTCATGGCGAGGAAAAATTTGGCAGAAAAGTTTTCGATTATTTCGAAAAAAATAACCAAATGTTTGGAAATTTTCTTTTGATTCTAGCTCATCCTGCGGCACTGTCTTTAGGTCAGCGCTTTATTGATTCTGATTTAAATCGATCCTTTCCAGGCCTTAAGACGGGGAATACTGAAGAAAAAATTGCATACAAACTAACCAGAAATATTCCCAAAAGTGCCTATTTGATTGATATTCATACTACTGTCACTGACATAAAATTTTTGCCAATCGTTACATCGATTAGTAAAAAGACGAAGAATCTTATAAATCTTTGTTCTGCGCGAAATATTGGATTGGTTAAATCTCCGCTCAAAGATATTTCGCTGATTGGTCAATTTGATCGCAGTATCTCGTTGGAGATTAATCGTGTCTTTGCAAAGAAGAGGGTTGCCTTGGAATTAATTATCGATTTTGTAAATGACTTGATCGAAGGCAAGATTAAGCCCAAAATGTGCCGAAGCATTTATGAAGTAGATCAGGTGATTAGAAAAGAAATAAAACTACCGAAAAAGGTTGAAAATTTTAAAAAAATTCGAGGTTTAGGTCTCTATTCAATACTATATCATACAAAATCATATTCAGAAATTCATTGCTTGGCCGCCAGTAAAAAGCGAAGGTTAAAAATTTAATATGCATTACAAAATTACAGGCGGCCTGGCGGGCCGCCTGTGGGGAGAGAAACAGATTACAATTCAGGGAAAGAGATCTTCGCGACGAAGTCTAGGCTGACCGCAAACTGTCCTTCTGACGATTTTCCAATGAAATAGTCGTCTTTGGGGTCTCGTTTGCTGTTGAAGAAGTCCTGTAAATCGTCGCTTTCGAGATAGAGATTTGTCATTGTGACGACGCCGTCTCTGTTCGTCAGCTTGATTTTGCGGCAAGTCAGCCAGTGCTTGCTATATCCGCCGAGAAATTCGATTGATCGAACATTCCAACAGGAAATAGTTTCATGGAAGGTGACATGTGCCTTTCGGTCTTCCAAGACCTGAAAATGCCAGCCTTCCGGCTCGTCGCTCCCGACCAGACTGCTGTGTTGTCGGCAGTATTGAATTTTATTCTTCTGGTGACGAGATTGCTTCTTTTGAGGATTTGGACCATAAGGATTGAAGTCTGCTGGTGGCCTCAGGTCACAAAAGTCAATGATATGGCCCTCGTCCACTTTCAAGACTGTGCCGTCTCCGAGCATAACTGTGACTGGTCCGCCATGTGGCGGCTTGAAGCAGTGGGCTGACTCCACTCTCTTGGTTTGGATTTGAATTGCGTAGATATCATCGAGATTATAAACGCAATTTTGATTCTCTGTGGAGTCGGTTGGAATGTAGAAATTGTAGCCATCCCGATAGAACGAACTCGCCATGGGGAGATGCCAGCTGGCTTCAAAATTAGAGTTGTCCGTCAAGACAACTAGCCAGGCGCCTGATGGCAATTTCGTCATGCTTTTTACTTTTTCGAGAGTAACGAAACGACTGAGGCCTGAATTTTTGGTTTGAAAAACCAGGGGGTTTTTCTCGTTGACGAGATCGGAATTAAATTTCAATTCCAGATCTTTCGAAACAAATTTGAGCGTCAGGGCTACTTCGAGATAGCCAGTTTCGAGAGTAAGTTTCAGTGTGTCAGATGGGATCACTTTGATCCCCTTGACCTCACTGAAGGCAAGTTTGCCAGAAGTTGTCTCTGTCGAATTCTGAGTGGTAGATTTCGTACCGCTCAATTGTGAGTTAGCAGAAACCGCGATGCTTGGCTTTGATATTCCAAGCAAGGAGACGAGACCCAAAAGAGCCATGACAAAACCCAACTGTTTCATCACAATTTTCTCCTTCTGGCGGATTAATAAAGCCGAATTATCAGCTGTATCTTTGCTGCCGGAAGGGATTTTCAAGGTACTATGATTAAATTAATTCTAATTGCTGATATAGAAATGTCAACGAAAAAGCTCTTGTCGAATTTTCAATTATGCGTTAATGTACTCCTGGTTTAATAATATAAATAATCTGGTAGAATAAAAAGGTGTTTAGATCTTGAAATATTGGATTATTGATAAGATAAAATCGAAGAGATTAAAATTATGGGTATTGATTTGTATGGATAAAATAATAACAATGAAATTGTTGGCTGGTCCCTTCGAAGCAATTTTAACCGATCAAAAATCGGTCGAGGTCAGACTTAATGATGAGAAGCGGAGAGAGATCAAGGTTGGCGATCTGATTCAATTTTCTCTGGAACCAGAACTAAAACAAAGTGTCACGGTTAAAGTGACTGAGTTGTTGCAGTATCATACTTTCTATGAATTGCATGACGCTTGTGGCGCTGATTGTTTTCGTAATAAAACAAAAGAAGAGTTCGAAAGCATTATCTTTTCTATCTACTCCAAAGAGCAAGAGAGCAGATATGGGGTGCTGGGAATAAGGTTTATCAAATTATAAACAAAGGAGCTATTGCTATGACAAAAGAATCAAATCAGGAGGTTGAACTTAGGGCAATATTAACAGAGAAGCAACGAGAGAATCTATTTGACAGCGTCAAGGCAAAAGGTGGAATATTCGAGAGTGAAGAGGAAATTACCGATCACTATTTCTGTGTGAAAACGGCCAAATCATTCAAGGAAGTTGAGATGGATGAAGTCGGTTCTTTCAGTCTGAGGCTGCGTAAATGCACTAAGGAAGGGAAAACAAAAACCGAATTAAATATGAAAATAATTACCAAATCTGGTGATCATCATTCTTGGAAGGAGCATGAAGTCCTAGTAGATTCCTTCGACCAGGCTGATGCGATCGTCAAAGTACTTGGCTTTAAATCATATTTCACTCTGGAGAAGAAGCGTACCAATTTCAAAATTGACGAGATGCTGGTAATTGCCGAGGATATCAAAGATTTCGGCGCCGCGCTCGAAGTTGAAATTATTACAAGCCTTGATAAGAGCGAAGAGGCGAAAGCGAAGATCAAAAAATTACTTGATGATCTCGGCGTTGCTCCTGGCCAAATTGCCCCCAAAAGTATTACAAATATTTTAATGCACGAAAAATCAGTTTTCTAGTTTATTTATGACTATTTACAAAGGCAAACGATTTGAAGGCGAAAAATTTGACAGTTTTGATTTGTCTGCTGTTGATTTCACAGACACCTTGCTGATCGATTGTCAATTTTGGAATTGTAATCTCTCCAATTCGATAATCGCTGGAGCAAGATTGCAGGGAGTAAAATTCGTCGATTCCAAATTGGTCGGACTAAATTTTTCCAAGATCAATCCATTTTTACTAAAAGTTGAGCTTCGGGATTGTCTTGTTTCCAGCTGCATTTTTACTGATCTCGATCTCTCTCTGACAGATTTCGAAAATTCGGTAATACGAGATTGTTTTTTTGGCGATTGCAATCTTGCAAAAGCGAAATTTGAGGGGACAGAGTTAAATGGGACCAGTTTTGAGAGAAATGATCTTCGCGGAGCTTCATTTGTGGGAGCGAGAGAGTACGGTATTAATCCCTCGAATAACAAATTAAAAGGGGCGAAATTTACATATCCTGAAGCGCTTTTACTTTTGAAATACCTTGGTGTGATAGTTGAATAATTTTGCCAGATTGACAAAAATATATTTGTGCACTAGTATTCAAATTAAGTAGAGAAGGAGGCGCAGATGAGTTATCATTCGTCGCACACTCAACACGAAGTCGATACGATCTATCGGCTTTATGAGCTTCGAAAGAGCCAAACGAAGCAGTCTCTTCATTTGCCTGCGCCGGCAGCCAAAAGCCAGCGCAAGGTTTTGGTTGTTTCTGGAAGCTATCTTTTGCCTGTTTGGCAGGTCGCTTCCGAGGTTGCAGACTACTACAAGACAGTTTGTTATGGACGTGACATCGTTGATGTGATGGCAAACGACGATGGGATCAGAAGCGCGATTTTCGAAAAGCTTGATGACAAGTCAATCAAGTCCTTAACTGATCAAATCAACTACCTGGCCAAGGATTATGGCCGGAATGCGATCGTCGAGGACACCGAAGACCGTCGTTTCACTCGGAGTACGCTTCTGCTCGTTGCTCAGTCCATCGAAGAGCTGAAGGAGAAGGAAAAGCCTATTGTGCTGGTGGGGTCGGGATTCAATTTTATTTTGCCGCACGCCGTTAGCATTCGATTTGTTGCTAGTCCGGAAAGCCGAGCCAAATTCTTTCGCAAGGAAATTAGCCAGATCAAACACATTGATAACGAAAAGGAAAAATGGATTCGGCACCGTTTCAATCGTCATTACGATGATGTGAATTATCACGATTGGGTCAATGAATTGAATCTGGATCGAATGCAATCGGTGGAGTCCCTGACTGACGAGATGGTTCACATCACCTTGTCGGAGACTTATCACAAATTCCCTCATCAGTCGTAAACAATTTAAGTTAATTTTTGTCTTTGCCCTCTTTCTTTGCTTTGCGGAAGGAGGGCTACTTTTTATAAAAAATAGGGGCGACTGACATATGTCAGTCGCCCCAGGTAGGTGCAGATTCGCCTTAGAAGTCGTAATGCAGGCCGACTTCGAATGTGTTTCTGTATGGCGCCGGTCCGGCGCAGTAGTAGACGCCGCGGATCGACAGCTTGTCGGTGATTTGGTAGCCCAGGAGGGGACCACCGTTAAGAATGGCCGGACCACCGCGGACTTCTTCGAATTTGCCGCCGGCGCCGACGATGACTTTCTTATTCTTCATTACTTTCCATTCCAGACCGAGGTCGGTTGACTTCCAGGAATACATTCCCCCGAAGTCGTACGCGATGTCGGCGTAGAATTCGCCGCTCCCGATCGGCTTGGAGACGCCCAGTTCGATGCCGGGATACAGCTTGTGGCCGTCGCAGTTGTACTTTTCGTACCCCGCGAATGCTTCTGCAGTGAACTCTGCATCACCCCAGGTAGCGACTTTCTCCTTGTATCCGATGCGCCACTCGGTCGGGCCGATGACGGAGCGTTCGGGAAACTTGGAACAGCGCAGGTCCCACTTGCCGTAATTGACGATCACGGTGCCGCTGGGATCGAGCTGGTTGCCGTTGTTATAGACGACGGTAACGGAGTTGTCAGCTGCCATGGCAACGATGGCCATGGACATGAGCGTGATGAGCATCAGGAGTTTGCGCATAGTTTCCTCCGGGAACTCTAGCTACTCTGAGTTTTGAGCAGCAATGAACCATATATAGCAAGAAACAAGATAGATGTCAACACTTTTTGAGATTAAAAAATATTATAGTATGAAATAGTATGATTTTATTTAGGTCTTGTGTTGAGTGATTAAAGATTTAAGGTGAATTCAACTATTAATACAAAAAAATTGGAGAGCCGGCTGGCTCTCCAATTAATAAAATTGACAAGGTTTAGTGGAACATCTGGGTGATGATCCACTCCGCGTCCTCGAAAAGAGGAATCGCGCGGACAAGGCTTGCCTTAAACTTGTCCATCAGTCCCATCAGTCCCGGGGTGAGCCGGATCAGGCTTGAATCAGAATCGAAGTTGAATCCAGGGTCGGCAGAGCCGAAGCGGATGTCAAATGGGATTCCGATGACGGCATCGTCGTCATCCTGAGCCAACTCGTACGGGTCGAAGTAAAGCTGGAGCCAGCTCGGGCGAAAAATAAATTTCTCTCCGGCCGGCGTAGTTGCTTCGATGGTATTGCCTTTGATCTCGGCGGTGAAGCCGAGATCGGAGAGGATATGTTTGAATATCCACTCCAGGTGGACATCCTGGTGAGCCTGATGCACTTTCTCGTGCAGCTCGCCGAGGTCTCCCAGCTCGTAGCGCTCAACATTGAGCCCCAGAGCATGGAGCAAATGAAATTTATCGGCCGGGAAACCCAGCACGATTTGAGTGGTTGTATATGCCATTACTAAAACACCTCGACAGTATTATACTACAAGTAGAGGTGTTTGTCAACGAGATCGTCTGTTCTTTATTCTGCCTAATCCTTAATCCGGTCTTCTTTCTCTAGACTCTTTCACCTTCGACAAATTTCTTTAATGAGTCGACGCTAGAGAAAAGCTGCTGCGGAAATACGATTGTTGAGTTTTTCTCAACTGCGATTTCGGAGAGAACCTGAAGATTTCGCAATTGAAGAGCGATCGGATGCTTCGAGATAACATCAGCTGCTTTGCCAAGTTGATCTGCTGACTGAAATTCACCTTCGGCAGCAATAATCTTGGCCCGTTTTTCGCGCTCGGCTTCTGCTTGTTTGGCCATCGCCCGCTGCATTGTGTCAGGAAGTTGGATATCTTTGATCTCGACAGTACTAACCTGAACACCCCAAGGTTCGGTATGTGTGTCGATAATGTCCTTGACTTTTTGATTGATCTTGATCGTTTCTGATAGCACTTCGTCGAGCATAAATTGACCGACGATATTTCGTACCGTTGTCTGGGCAATCTGATTGACGGCAGAAGTGACGCTCTGAATCGCGACCAGCGATTTCGTCGGATCGACGACATGGAAATAAGCAACAGCCGCAACATCGATTGAGACATTATCTCTGGTGATAATCTTCTGCGATGGCACCGGCATGGTGATTATTTGCAGAGAGACTTTGCGCATTTGATCGATGATAGGAAACATTAGGCGCCAGCCTGGTCCTCGCTCACCGATTACCTTACCCAAACGAAAAATAACACCTTTTTCATATTGCTGAACGACTCGCAGAGCACTACAGAGCAGAACAAAGGCAATGACACCGATCCACATCCACATACGATCCTTTCGTTAAATTACAAATTAATTGTACAACTATTTTTTCATTTGTAAAGTACCAAAAAGATGAAAATTGATAAATTTAATAAAAAAATGATACAATTGTTTTTAATGATAAAACGATTAAATTACAAAATTTTTCGAATTAGAGTCTGGGTCTGGATCACGCTCCTCTTATTTGTAGCGATAATTTCTTGGATTCTCGTATCCAATCTATCTGGTGTGAAGATTGGTGGGTATTACGATTGCATTACCTATTACAAAGTCGAGCCGACCGATCCGCCTCGTTGTGTCACGCCCAAAGGCCAGATCTATATCAAACCTCCCGATATTCAGGCGGAGCCAGCGGTAAATGGTTCAACTGTTACGCCATAATTTTCTAATATTATTCTAGAATAATGCGATCGAAGGAGAAATATGCCAAAAACGAAAAAAGACAATGACACTTTGCCGGAATGGGCAGAGGAGCTGGGTGACGACGCACACAAAGAGTGGGACAAAATGGCCAAGAGAGAAAAACCTCGCAATCGCCACTTTCGTTACGTAGTTGCTGTGATCATAAATGCAGTGCTTTTCTGGTTTTTCAACAATCTTGCAAATTTTCACATTCCATTTCTGGCTGCTTCCTATACAAATGTGCTCTTCGTCCTGAATCTCTCGATCGGGTTGACGATTTTGGCCAATTTACTACTAATCATCCACGACGGGCATTGGTTTCGAGGATTTTTGCGCCTGATTCAGCATTCCTTGAGCCTAGTCTTCGTAGCTACGCTCTATGTTGTTTTCCCGTTCGATTTTTCGGTCTATCAGGGTGCAAATTTTGATTCGATTGTCCACATACTTCTACTGATTGGAATAGTCGGTACTGCAATCAGCATTATTGTTGAATTTTTCCGCATGCTTCTTGGCCGCGACTATCACAGAGATAGACAATAGGGCTGGAACGAATATTTGATATTTGGTATATAGTAATTGGTAATTATTATTTTGTGTTGTGATAATATATTAAATATTAAATTTGCCCGCGTAGCTCAGTGGATAGAGCGCTTGGTTCCGGTCCAAGAGGTCGGGGGTTCGATTCCCTCCGCGGGTACCATCTTTCGCCAAAGGCAAAGGATAGTGAGCTGATAAAAATTCCAACATTAAAAATGAAAGGATATGATGATTCTATTTCGCCGATCTTTTTGGGGTTTGATCTTGATCTTTTGGGGTGTTGCCATCTTGCTGGAGAAATTTTTTAATTTTGATTTTCCACTTTGGTCAGTCTTTTGGTCTCTCGTAATCATAATTATGGGAATCTCGATTTTGTTTCCAGATCATAGGGACAAGCATTGCTGTGGTAGAAATTGGCGTCAAAATCAGCGGCCAGGCGATGTAATTATGGGGGAGGGTACTGTTGGGGCTGATGACGAACTTCAATCTGAGTATAATATTGTTTTTGGTCACGGTCTTATCGATCTTACAAAAGTTGTAATCAAAGACAAGAGTCTTCACACCAAGATAAACACAGTTTTCTCGGATAGTGCGATTAAAATTAGCTCCAAAACTCCTGTTAGGATTCTATCCACCTCTGCCTTTGGAGTGGCTGATTTGCCTGGTGGCCGCAATGCAGCCTTTGGCGAGACTGATTACAAATCGAAGAGTTTTGTTTCCGATAAACCCTACCTCTTTGTCCGCCTAAATGTCGTTTTCGCCAATACCAAGATTGTAGAAGAATAGGAATGAAACGAGCCGAATTAATTGTTATTATCGCTGTTGTTGCTGTCATAATCTTGGCGGCTCTGCTTTTCTTGCGCGGGGACGAGGATACTTGGATCAAGGACGGCCGAGGAGTTTGGATTGCTCATGGTAAGCCGAGTCAGACTCCTGATGAGGTAAAACAGCAGCAGGATGCAATTCAGTTGGCAGAGAAATTTTTTGATAATTCGAAGAAAGCTGGTCAAGATTTTTCGGCTGGTCCCTGCCTCGGAGTTTTCCAAACGGATTGGGTTTTGGATGTTGTCCATAATCCGCGGGACAAAAGCGACGACGAAGCAAAAAATCAATGTGCTGCCTATAATTCTGGCCAGGCTCACCATTTCATCGAGATGGATTTGACAGGCCAGGTCGTTCGAGTTCAATAAATCTGATCAATAAATTTGGCCCGCCTGCGAATGCAGGCGGGCCACGTGTTTATTTGGGAGAAGTTACATTGAAGTTCCGAAGGAGGGTAATGAATACGAGGACAATCGCGACCAGGCCGATTATTATAATCAGCGAGATAATCGTTTTCAGCGTGAAAGCGAGGAGGTGAGTGATCGGTCCTGCCAGAATGATTATGGCGAGGACAATCAGGAATGTCTTCCAGAAAGGCTTCATATCGATCTCCTTTTCAGAGTTTTACAAAATATAAACAGAAAAATCTGATTTGTCAAGAAAATGTTGGCTCCTCACTCTTTAGTGTGGTAAATTCGTGCTCAGCTGAACACGAAAAAGTTGTACGGCAAGTTTTTGTTAATTTTTTGCAATAAAAAAGTGGTAACCTCTTAAGGAAACGTTGAAATTTCTTAGG
>JAPLVL010000006.1 GCA_026397135.1 Candidatus Berkelbacteria bacterium | reverse complement strand
TATCTCATTACTTTTACCACACTAATTGGCGAAGAGCCTCAAAACCATTTACTAAATACTGATTTTATGTTATAAATACGAAGTTGCAAAGCAACGCAATACCAGGACGAAAGGAAACAGTAATGAAAGAGCACCTTTCCAACAAACGGATGATTCTGATCCTCCTCCATAGCCCCTGGAGTATCACAGTCATCATCGCACTGACTTCAATCCTTATCTGTGTCAGTAGCATGACCTACGAGACCAAACTGAGTCTCGGATTCATCATCGCGGTCATCGAATTCTTTTGCTGGTACGGCTGCACCGACAAAGATCGGACATATCGCAAAAAGATTGTCGCTGAAACAGGCGAGACCATATCATCTGGTTGGATTCGCTCCGCTACCGCCCACATCCTTTGGGATGATAATAGTATGCAGGACCTATCAATCGAATCTTTCACAAAACAGGGCGGGCCAAATATGGATAACGACGATTGGATCTGGTCGGTTTATTTCCACGATAGTATTTGCGACTATTTCCTGGCCAAACGCGAAGGCAAGAGCAGAGAGTGGCACCTCGAGCGCAAGACTGAGATCAAATGTGATCTGGTTGACCAAAACAACCAGTCCTTGCCCCTCCCATTGATTGCCGGCAAACGCAATCTCCACAGGGAAATTCTCGCCATCGTGAAGAACTGTCACAATGTCCAGGATTTCCTGCTGAAATCCGCCCGGCGAGGCTACCTCGAACAATTCGAGACGGATCCGCAACTCGCCGCCAGCAATTTTCATGATTTCTGTATCACTCTGCAGGATTATGAAAATCTCAGTATCACCTCCGTTCTCGAAAAAATGATCGAGATCGGCTATATCAAGTAGATTCTACTCCACCTCGGCACATCGCCGAGGTGGAATTTTTTAATACACATAACACTTGCTCACTATAAATTATCCATAAATTTCCTACTTTTGATCTCTCTTTCCAGCAAATTGCCAAGGTATTTCTCCAATATCTCCCCCGCCTCATCCTCTGTTTCCTGACTTAGTTTGAGCCGGCCAACTGTCGCCAAATCACTCTTGCCGACAAAACGCAAAAATTTAATTGTCTCGTCAGAAATTCGCAACGCCCCATGATGATGAACATTTTGGCAATTGTTACAAATCAGACCTCCCTCGACCGCATCCCAGAAATTCTCGCCTGGTGAAATTTTCTCCTTACAATGAACACATTCATATAATTCCGGATTAAACCCAGCTGCTTCAATTAATTTCAATTCAAAAGCTCGAATCAGAAGTGGCCGATCACTATCCTCAATTGTCCAGAGTATTTCTAGGTAGAGATTAAATATTTCCGGCAACTTTTGCTTTTCCTCGACAAATTTATCGATTAGCTCACTGACATAAAAAGCAGCCGAAGTTTTTGGCAAATCTGAGTGAATGTTAGGGAAACACTCCCCTGTCACCGCACCTGTTACAATCTGAAAAGTTTTTCCCTCATGCAGTTGTAAATCGACAAGCTGAAAGGGTTCCAGGGAGCCTGCCATATGAGATCGAATTTTGCGCACCCCTTTCGCCAAAGCCTTGATTTTGCCGAACCTTTCGGTAAATATCGTCAAAATCCGGTCCGCTTCCCCGAAGTTCGAGCCTTTGATTACGATAGCCTTGGTTTTGTAACTATTTGTCATCAATTTGACTATAAAATAAAAGGTGGCAAAAGACCAGTTCTATCCCCCAAACCAGACTCGTCTTTTCAGCTTTTTCTAAGTATAATCTTAGATGATTGTAGAAAAGGACACAAAATGAATAAGCTAGCAATCTTTCAAATCAAACTTGACCGTCTCTCAGCTTGGGTTTTGGCAGTCGGCATGGCCCTATATTTCATCTCTGGTTACGGCATGACCAAGGGCATCATCAGCCAAAATCTCGCTCTGAAACTGCATCTTGACTATCTAGCCTTGATTACCCTGACTGCCTTTACTATCCACACAAGCTACGCAATCCACCTGGCGCTGAAGCGCTGGCGTATTTGGAACAGTTTTTCCAAATCTTGTTTGGCAATATTTTACATTTTATTTTTGGGCTTTTTCGTTTATGTCGACCGTGTTTATATTCAAAAACCTGTTGCAATTTCCACCACATCTGCCAATCAAACTACCACAACTGCCACAAATACAAATATCTCTGATCCGGTCACTTCTACTGACACGACAAACACTCCCAGCACAGGGGCAAATACGACCAAAACATTTTCCGCCCAAGAATTGGCCAAATACAACGGCTTGAATGGCCAACCCGCCTATGTTGCCGTGGACGGCACTGTTTATGATATGTCGAGTATTTTTCGAAACGGCCAACATCACGGCTTTTCGGCCGGGCAGGATTTGACGAATGCCTTCCACCAATTTCACACTAGTGGTCAGCTAGACGGTTTGCCAATAGTCGGAATATTTAAATAGATTTACTCTTGCGCTCCTTTAATATCTCTTCGGCTTGCGCTAGCTGCTCCAAAGTATTGATTCCCTTCGCCTCCGACTCCTCCGAGACTGGCATCGCCACAATCCTCTTCCTCTGATCATGAGCAGTCTTGATCATATCAGTTAAATATAGCTCTTTTTGAATATTATTTGCTTCCAGCTTGTCAATATTATCCCAAAACCAAGCCGCCTCGAAGATATAAAATCCGGGATT
>JAPLVL010000010.1:10472-12087 GCA_026397135.1 Candidatus Berkelbacteria bacterium | reverse complement strand
TCGTACCAGTAGTTTATCCCTCGTAGTTCTTGGAGTGAAGTGGGAAGGCTGGGATCCAAACATTATTACAAAACTATAGAATAACGATGGGAGGTTTATGCTTTTGGAAACATTTGAACAATATTGGTGGGTTTCAATCATGGCGCTTGCCATCCTTTTCATCGCCAATCGTGCGCTTGGTTTTTGGTTACAAAATATCCAAAACAAGACAAAATCGAAGCAACTTTTCGAAACGGAAGGCGACTTCCTGGCTGATCCTTATCTAAACGGCAAATTTCACTCCGTTTTAATTCGAAATGGTATTCTGCTCCTGGCTTATGCGATGCTGACCTATTTCTACTGGGTTCTCTTCTACCAAAATTATGATAATTACCGCCTTTTTGATCTTTTCCTTGGTATTGTGATGCTTTATGAGGTCAGTTTCATGGTCAAACAGATTTTCCTACTATCAATTTACGAATTAAATCGACGCGGTTTGGTCGGTGGTACTATTAAAATCAGCGGACTTGCCGGACATATTTTCGACGCTGTTTATTTCCTGACTTTTGCTCTCCTTTTTCTCTTCGTTAATATTCTGACCAAAGAGTGGTTCTTCCTCGGCGGGTTTCTGACCCTGGTTATCTTGGCAATTATTAAAATTTTTCAAATCGGATCATGTTTGAACAAGAAGGTCAGAAGAAGCTAGGACAAATGATTTTAGGTGTTTGACAGGGTTAGATCTTAATAGTATTATGCGCTTAATGAACGAGGGCCAAATTTGGTCATTTTTGTAGAGTGGTCAACATCCTCGTCAGTACTTTGAAATCACATTTTCAAGGAGAGCGATTAGTTGTACGAAAAAATCCGTACCCATGAGTTTCCTGATTTGGATGCAATCCTTTGTATCCTGTTGCTCTGGCTATTTGGCGAATCTAAGTTCCCTGGTATCTCCAGAGCAAAGCTAGATTTCGTATCGGCAGCTGATGGTTTCGACCAAGCTAACCCGTCAAATTCAAATGTGATTGCTGTTGATATCGAAGGTGGGCAATTCGATCATCACGATGGTGAAAAGTCCAGCAAATGTTCAGCAATATTAGTGGCGGAGTATCTTGGTGTGAACAAGGACCCGAGTCTGACTAAAATTTTGGACACTGTCAACCTCTCTGATACGACTGGAAAAATTTCAGGGATTAGGATTGAAGCCAACGTTCTACTATTCACTCTCTTCGAGATATTGAGAGGTTGGTATGTTCTTCATGGAGGGGATCATGCACTTACGGTTACGAAGACAATCGATTGCCTCAAAGCAATGATTGCCTCGGAAAAAGAGTGGCTCCAAGCTATGATCGACGCTGAGAAAGCTATCAAGATCGAGGGCGTTGTTCTTAAGGTTTTGGCAATTAGCTCGGATAGTAAGGCGGCGATGAAAGCTGGCCGGATGGCTGGAGGTAATGTCGTCATCGTTGCTAATCCCAACGGCAACGTTGGTATTAATGGAACAACCAATCAGGCTTGGCGTGAACCGAATTTGACTGTAACGGCGGCAATTTTGCGGTTAGTTACAGCAGAAGCAGCTGGTATTGCGCCAGATTATGAACAGCTTTTTGATTGTGGCACTAACTGTGGCTGGTTTTTG
>JAPLVL010000010.1:0-10391 GCA_026397135.1 Candidatus Berkelbacteria bacterium | reverse complement strand
AAGCACTGGCCAATGAGGAAATTTTGCTGACCCTGGAAGAAATTACCCAATTGGTGGCGATTTCTCTCAATATTATCAATGAGTGGCCGGAACGATATGTGTCGCTTAGGCAAGAATGGCACCGTGTATATTACGATTGGTGCCAAAAGTCGAGGGGGTGAAAGATGGAAGAAGCGGATAAAGTAAAGCAACTAGGTCCGTACAGGACAGTTTTGTGTAGGTACATTGATTGGCAGAAACTCAAAGAGTCCGAACAAGACGAAATCGATGTTCTGCCCGAGATCGACGAACTGATCAAAGAAACAACAGAACTTTGCTTACTTTTCGAAGAAGCGGAACGGTTGTCCTTTGCTGGGACAGAAGACGAGGCTTTTAAACTGTATTCGCAGATTGTGAGCCGTCGTTACGAATCCCTTTACGGTCATCTTGCTGCCGGACAGCTTGCTGTTTTGCGTGGTAGGGGTGGAATCGAAACGGCCCTGAACGAGTTTACTCAGGCCAAGGAGTGCGAGCAACGTTTGCTTCAGCAGCAAATTATTGCTTGTTCTGAGGACCGGGTTAATATCAATCTCGGTCTGACTTATCGAAAACTTGATCTCTATACTGAGGCGATTGAAGCTTTCTCGCAAGTCAATCCTAAAGAGCGAGAAGCGAAAAATGCTTTTGCCTTTGCTGGGATTTCCAGTGTCTATCGTGATATGTCAAGTGATCAAAAGATCGACAGTTCTGAAAGGGATAAATCGAGGGCGATGGCAATAAAGTACGCAGAAATGGCACTTGGAATTGATGCGGACTTGAGCTATGCCAAGACTGGTCTTGCCAATATTTATTTCAATATGGGCAAGAAGGGAGACCCTACAAAGATCGAACTTGCCCGACAACTCGCTGAGGAAGTGATCGAGTCAAAACCGAATGATTGGTATTCGTTGGGCTTGCTGGCAAATCTCCATGAAGCGAAAGATCCGGCGAAGGCCGAAGAATTCTATCAGCGTGCGGTCAGCAATGCACCGGCACGAGAAGGTTATGTCAGGGTTGGCTACGCACGGTTGCTTAAAAATCGTCAGCCCAAGCCTGACTTTGCCACAGCTGAGAGATTGCTCAGGGAAGCAATTGCGGCTGATCCAGCTAATATCACTGCTCAGACGGATCTGGCCGATGTGCTTAGAAATCAGGGAAATCTGAAAGAAGCGCGCGAGCAAGCTCTCTTTGTTCTGAATCTTTTGTCTGATACGCCTGATCGTCAAAGCTATGTCAGGGTGATTTTGTCTCGGGTAGAATTTGCCCTTGGTCATATTCAGGCGGCTTTTCAAGCCATCGCTCCTGCAAAAACGTTGATGGACGAGCGGCAAAAAGCGGATCCGAATGTTAAGCCGGACACAAAGATACTTAATGTACTTGGTAAGATTCGGGCCGAACAAGCAAAAGCGGAAGATTATTACCTGCAAGCGCAGACTGCTGATGCTGATGGCGATACAATGAAGGCAGTCGAGTGTCTCCGTGCCGTGATTGATCGAAATCCGTATTTCAAAGGTTTCAAAGCCTATTGGATACTGGCCGAGATTATGATCGGTGAAAAGCGCTACAAAGAGGCATATGAGGCCTCGGAAATGGCGCTTCGAAATGGTGAAAAAGGCGGTTTCTCAGAAATCGCTATGGCTCGGGCGCTCTATAATGCTGGACGGGAAGAGGACGCATTGATCGCGATCCGCAAAGGAATCGCCAAAAATGCGCAATCGACCTTTCGTTTTGATCGAGATTTGGAAAATCGGATCAGCGAGATCTCGATGGAGTTGGAACAGAGATGGGGCCGAACAGCTGGCAAGAAAAGGATTGAGATTGGTAGCGGTCATCAGCTGTTCGACAATAGCCCGCATTTCGTCTTTATGAACGCGATGACAGGCCACGAAGAGTGGCATTCGAGTGAAAAAATCCGACAGTTTCTGAATTTTGTCCTTAAGACTCAAAATCTGCCGATGGGACAGTTTGATCAAGATAGCGGCTATGTACCGATCGACATGATGGGTGACAAGCCAGTCTTTCTGGTCGCCAAGACAGGAGTCGGCAAGACCGTGTCGGTCCCAACGAAAATCCTGATCAGTCATATGGATACTTACTTCAAAAAAGCCGGCATAGTTGGCGGGACGGCCATGAAGGATAAATATCCGCAAGTTTATGTCGTCGTGCCGCGTATCCCGATCGCGCAGAGCCAAATGAATTTCATGAACTCGCAATATCAGGAGTTTCTGAAAATCTCAGGTGCGAAAGACGCCAGAAATTATTATCTGTTTGGCTCGATCAGCTCGGCAGGGAAACGCAATGACAAGGCGCCGATACTCTTCGTCACTACAGGAATTTTCGAAAGCATGGCCTTTAACGATCAGTTTGATCCCGATTTGCATCGGGTCATCATCGACGAAGCTCATGTTACGATCGAACAAAATCCGGGCGTCGAAATTGGCATCGCGATCGCTTGCGCCAAGAAAGTGATGATCGACTACATGTCTGCGACAGTCGAGACAAGTACGCTCAAAGCTGACTTGCAGACAGAAATTGTGGTAGCTGGCAAAGATCGCTACCCGATTATGATGAGAAATCTGGGCGGTACGGTCGAGGACAATCTTCTCCAAATGATTGATCAATATTTGATTAATCCCAAAGAGGAATACTATCCCGATCGCCATGACCCAAAATATGGTAGCATCACGGTAGATTTATTTGACAATCGTCATGGCAGGCCGCGCGGGCTCTTGGTCATTGTCAATAGTCACCAAGGTGCGGCTAGCGATACCTTGCGTTTCTGCAAGCTGATCGAAGAAGCAGAGTTCAATTGGAATAGAAAAATTGTTTCTGCTTTTTCCTACGCTGCACCGGTCGCCAGAAACAAAGCGGCGGAAGATCGTTTCCGTCGTCAGATCGAAGCGGTCGAAAAACAAAATGGTCTCTATGTCATCGTAGCGACCAATGTTGTCGAGATGGGCGTGACTTTTGATTCCTTGGACTATCTCATGACCATGGATTCAGAATTTGTCACCACCTATGTCGATGGCGGCCAACTGATCGATGCGGTTCCGCTCGGGATCAATGCGCTGTATCAACGGATTGGCCGAGTTGGCCGCAAACGTGGCGGCATTGCCTTCATCGCCGATGAGATCGGGGCACCCTATGCTAAGCTGCCGGATAAGGAGCTTCGAAAAGGCTTGCCGTGCCAGCGAATCGGTTTCCCGATTGCCAAGGGCAATGTCCAGAAGTTGGCACTCTACTCCTACAAGCAAGGCTGGTCAGAACCATTGAAGAGTCTCTCTGGTCTGGTCCTGCCCTCCCTGAGAACCGCCAAGGTGGAAGTCGAGAAAAAATTCACCAAGGAGCGGGACAAAATTGCCCGGATGGGCTTGACTGATAATTATGAATTAAATGAGATTGGAGAGCGGAGTCTCTCTTATCTCTCCGTAGAAAATCTTGATTACAAGCGGTTGCTTGCTTTGGCAGAGAAATCTGGTTCAAGTGAACTAACCAAAGTAATCATGATTGGAGCGGCCGCCGCCGATCTGAGTTTGGGGCAATTTCTTCACTCTGGGACTAGCTTTACTGTCACAGATGATAGTGGTGCCAAAGACAGTCTTCATATCAATCAATATGTTACAATTGAGGGCGAAGCTGATCCTGTCTTGGTCCAGAAGCTAGTTGCAGAGCATCGAGGAGATGACCTCATAAACTGCCTTGTCAATGTTTCAGGTTTAACCAATAGTGATGCTGGGATCATTCTCAATTATTTGGAAGATGATTACCTGCTGGCCAAGATTGAACCGGAGACCGAGATAGGGGAAGACGGCGTGGAAACGACTACAGGGATTGGACTATTCTTTGACAAGAACGCCGTCCTAGCCGATCCTGATTGCGAGATTGTTACGATTTATCGGATTATCTCGTATTTCTACAATCGGTTTGTTCTGAAAAAGAAAATGCCAGGACTTTCCAGGTCGAATATTAGTCAAATCGATGCGGCGATGGATCAAGAAATCGACGAGCTTGGTTTGAATCCAATGAATCTTCGAACGGTTCTGAAAAATTTCGAAGATCTATCTCGTCAAATGATGCAATCTGCAGCCAAAGATACTGAAAAGGTTGTCCGAATCGACAAGGAAAAGGCGCCAAAAGAATCGGAGCGCCTTGCTGCATTCACTAGCCAACTGATGGAAAAGGTGGCGGAGAAACGGCTGGATTTCCCGATCGATCTGATCGAAGAATTGGCCAAGAATCTGCTGGCGCTTTCCATCAATCTCCGCTTAAGGGAAAATGCGGATAATATTAAGGCGGAAATTTCCGATATGCTTCAAAGATATGGGTATGTTGCTGACAGCCGAATTACAGATACTCTTTTGAGAGATCTGATTCGGCCGGCCTACGGCAAATATCTCGATGAAATTTCACCTTTGGAATATAATTTCGAAGCGACCAAACTCCCGTTTATAACAGAAAGTTTGCGTCGGCGAGTGATTAATTTCCTCCGTGAAAACAACTTCGGACAAGAAATTACCCTGACTTTCTATGGCAAAGAGGCACAGTTGCAGGAGCAGGGTAGTGCGGATGGAAAACCCTACTATATGACTTGGGTTGGCAGAGCGACAAGTGAAAACGGACAGGATATGGACATCCTCGTCCGGCCGTTCCGAACAAGTTTGCTCTTGCCTCTTTCGGAAAATCGTCCAATCAAGGTGCGAGGACGACTTGTCCCAGCATACTTTACCGAGGCTGAGAGTGAGAAGGATATTTTTGTTCGCGGAGGTAAACGTCTCGCCTCGTTCCTTCGTAAGAAACAGCGAGTTTTCGAACTCCTGCATATTACGATTCTCGACTGACTAGTTGGCGGAGGGTTTTGACCCTCCGCCAACATCCTTTCTTGCAAAGGAGATAGATATGCCACTAAAGGATGATCCGCGGTGTTATCACGCGGATTACGGGATTAAAGAATGGCAATGTGATGGCGATGCAGTAGCACGATATGACAGAGAAGGTAATCTGAGGGGGTACACATCGCTCTGCTCGACTTGTTGGGATATTCGAGAACAGATATTCGAATATCCATGTCAGGACAAGTATTGCCTTGGCGATAATACGATCAGGCTCAAAGGCAGTCAAGTTGCTGGGCATTATCGGAATATGTCGGAAAAATCCGATTGGATTTTTCCACCCCTCCGTTGTCCGGCCTGTAAGAAATGGTTGGAAAATGTTGGCCAGACCAAGAAGCCTTGCGAAGCTTGCGGCCGGACTTTCGTCATACCAAAAGGCCGCCTGATTCAAGCCAAGAAATTTGAAGGTAATCCAACGACCCATGGCCCAAAATTCTGCCGCTCGTGTGAAGAAAAGACTGATGAAGAGCGGCGAAATCTGATCGCAAAGCGAGAAGCCAGGAAGAAGGCAGTTGCCAGCTGTGAGAAACTTATGAAGCTGGGCCTTAAGAGAGATGATGCCTTTCGCTTCATTGATCCGAAAACTGGCGAACTAGATCTCAAAGTTGCCGCTGTAATGAGTCAGCTCACTTCGATCACCAGAGCGATACCGATGTCGCCGAGGTCAACAATTGCCGATATGATATTCTATCAGAAAGAAAAGACAGCTGAAGGCAATCGAGTGGACCACATGTTTGAAAAACATGGACATCAATTCAATCCTCCATTTACATATTCGATGGACATGATCAAAAATGCCGATCGGATCCAACCGGCACACGATCGCGCTAGCTCTATTGCCCACATCGTGGGCAAGATTAAATCCGGTCAGTGGTCTCCATAGATAACCTCTTGCCCCCCTTGAATCCAAGGGGGGCAAAATTGTACTTACAGTCCCAAAATACAGTCAAAAAAATATTGACAAATATTGACAAATATAAAATATAATTGTATGGTATTATTAATCTTTAACATAAGGAGAAAAGGAATGGCAAGTCCGGTGCATGATAGCGATACTCAGCAGAAATGGCTGTTACAGGCCTTGAGTCTTGACTCATTAAGCGCAGATGTGGCGCTCTCAGAGATTTGGAATCAGCTTTTGGAAGGTGATGTCGAGGCTGATTTTGGGAATGCTTTTAGCGCCATGGCCTCGATGTTGCATGATTTGGAGCAACTAGAGAGAGAAATCGTCATTGGCGACGAGGAAAAGCAGAATTATCAGTCTGCAGTCGAGTTTGCCATGGCTGTGCAAGCAACACATGATGTTCTGTACAAGCACCACAGCACTGTCTTGCGGCGTTTGCTTACAGAGACGATCGATGAAGAAATTTATTTCTTCGACAACCTTGAAACGAATATTGGTGATTCTCTGAATGGTACTCGAGAAGATTTCGGACTTGATGAATCGGAAGATCATCCGATCATTGATCTCCTTGTAAGGCGCGATAGACTTGGGTACATTATTCTGGGTATTCGGTTTTGCCAGCTTGAAAATCAATATTTCGATGTCGATGTTGATGAATACGAGCGACGGCTGAAACTGGCCGATTTCACACTGCGAAAGAAGTTGCTCGAGTGTGTCATATACCATTACAAGGAATATCGTGAGACTATGCCCTATGCTCCGCCGGACTTCTGGTGGCGCCGAATCAAGGGCCACGAGTACCGCGAACAAGATTAATTCTCTCCGCCCTCTCCAAACTTTTGGAGGGGGCTTTTTAATATTAAAAACGCTCCGACCAAAATGGCGGAGAGTTTTCACAAAGAGGGCTTTGCTCAAAGTTAATAATAAGCCGAGTTCTGTCAAGGATAGCAATCTATCTAAGCATGGAATCCTTCTGAATCCGCCGAGCAGGCGTTGCGACACAAAAGGACCATTCCACTTGCACCAAGCTAGGCTTGCCACAGACGTGCATTGCTGCACGAACGCGTGCGCTCTTACCGCACGATTTCACCCTTACTGTCCCAACTTACGCCGGGATTAGCGGTTTATTTTCTGTTGCGCTGTTCTCGAACCTTGCGGCCCGCTCATTTTCACGAGCGCTTTGCTCTCTGGTGCCCGGACTTTCCTCCCCTCACCCTTTAGACTATAATCGAGATATACATTAGCTTTATCTCGTTCAAAGTCAAATTGATCAAAGTCTGTATATTGGCCAAACTAATGATCTCAAACGACGAATAATTGAGCATAATCTTGGCGAAAACATCTCCACAAAGAGAAAGCTTCCATGGTGTCTGATTTATGACGAAGCATATCTCGATTCGAATCTTGCAATAATGCGCGAGAGACAATTGAAGCGTTTTGCGAAAGCGTATGCCATGCTCGAAAAGCGTTTGGGCCTATAATCTAAAGGGTGAGGGGCTGCTATCACCATAACTTTGAGCCTATAAATTATAATATTAAACGCCGCCAATGTCAAGGTGGATTGGAAAAAAATCCATTGTTCGTGATATAATATTAACAATCTAAAGAAGGATAAATATGCGGAAATTTAAGAGGATCGAGCTTCACATTATCTTCGCGCTTTTGACAATCGGATTCCTGATCGTCGCCGGCGCAACTTTCTACAAGATCTACGAGCACATGGCTTGGGTTGATGCCTTTTATTTCACCATCACGACTGTGATGACGATTGGCTATGGAGATTTTCGACCGACTTCTTCACTTACCAAAATCGTAACTATGTTCTACGCCCTAATCAGTGTTCCGACCGTTGTCTTCTGCCTTGGCTTGATCGTCGAGGACTATTTCGAGGAACGGGTACACAAGATTGAGGAGGCTTTCAACGATTCGCTGATCAAAAAACCGAGAAGGAAGGGTTAATAATACAGAATACAGCATACAGAATACAGAAGTAAGAATTAAGAAGTAAGAATTAAGTGACAAGTTTATAAGGACAAAATGCGAAAATTATTTCTCGATATCGAAACATTGCCGGCCGACGGCGACAAAATTCCGCTCATCAAACAATTTTGGGAAGATAGCCGTGCCAAAAACGGCGGGACTGTCAAGAAAGGAGATAATGATTTCGAAACCTTCTTCCGCAACACCTCCTTCCAGGGCGAATTTGGTCGAATTCTCTGCATCGGGTATGCCATCGATGATCAGCCGACTGACTGTCTCGTTGGTGATGAGAAAGAAATTCTCTAAAAGTTCTGGGAGATTGCTCGCGATTCCGACCTCTTCATCGGTCACAACTTGATGGAATTCGATCTCCGATTTATTTACAAACGCTCCGTTATTAACAACATCAAGCCAAGCCGTTTTCTCAATTTTGCTCGCTATCGCTCGGACCCTATTTTCGACACGATGAAAGAGTGGGAGAAATGGGGCGCTCAGGGCACCTCTCTGCACAAACTCTCGATTGCTCTTGGAATTGCCTCGCCCAAGGAAGAGGGGATTGACGGTTCGAAAGTTTACGACTATTTCCTAGCCGGCAAATCCGATGAAATTGCCAAATATTGCGAGAGAGATGTCGAAGCGACGAGAAAAGTTTACAAGCGGATGATATTTGAAAGTTAAATATTTTGGGAGCTGAGTGAGAAAACTAGCAACAATCCTTCTTTCTACCATATTCATTATTGCTGCTCTGGCACTAGTAATTTTGCTAAATTTCCAAAATACCATTCGTGACGGGGGCAAGATCAAAAATTACATTGAGGAAAGCAGTGGATATAGCACATTATCCCTCTACGTAGCGGAAGATGTTGCCGACAAAAATCAGGTACCGATCGAGCAGGGCCAGAATCTCGAAATATTGAATCAATCGTATTCTGCCGATAATATTAAGCCGATGATCGATAGCGCAGTTGACAAAGTTGAGCTGGCGCTGCGAAAGCCGACAGATCAAAATCTCAATATTAATTTAGCATATAATCCTGGAGCGATTTCGACGCTAAGCCTGGCCAATTCAAGTTTTGAGCGGAATTTGGATTTGAGGCAGAGTCATCTTTTCGGGATTTTGGTGAATTTACCGAAATATCTAATCTTCCTCTCCTGTCTTTGCCTGATTCTCTTGATTTCAATCGCCTTCCTGACCCAGGCGAAATCATGGGCTGACTCAATCAAACTTCTGGGCACGCTTCTCTTCTGTATTGCGTCACTGCTTGGTGCTGTGGCGATTTGTCTCTGGCAGATATTGCCGAATTTTTCCAACCAGATCGTCAATTATTTTGATTTTGCTTACGACCAGAAGCTTATCAATACGGCAGAAAAGGTCGCTGTCTTGGCTGTTCAAGGTCAATTTGTTCTCTATATTGTTGAAATTTGTGTACTGATCTTGGTCGCTCTGGCTTTGCGATATTTGAGTCACTCCAGCGTCAAGGAAAAAATTTCCAAAATCAGCGATTTGTTCTAATATTGTCAAAATAATGTCTCTGACTTGCGAATTTGACTATTTTTGCGTGCGGATTATAATATAGTCACATCGAAAGATGATCTCCCTGAGGTGAACGGCTATGGGAAAGAAGGGTTACTTTGGCGGTGGAACTCGCCGATCGGAGCAAGTCCATCAGACTTCTCACAATTCGGCCAACAACTATCACTCTGGCCCAAGGACAGACGGAAGCGGTGGACGCTTCATCTCGTCGGGCAGTAATCAGAATCATACGACCAATCTCTACAATAGTAAGGGTACGTATGAGGGCTCAAAAAGCCGTGGCGATGGCGGCCCCAACCGCGATCGGATGCGGAAAAGACCTTGACTTCTCTGGCCGTCCTAACTTCGCCCATCAGGCGATCGGGACGGCCTAGTTTTTGTAAAATCCTATAAATGGAGAATGATTTCTGCTAAGATTCATGTAATATGACGAACAACACAAAAAAAGAAGAATTGCATTTTTCATTCGATCGAAGACTATATGTGCTAGATCTGTTTTTTGATCCCAAATTTCCAATCCAAGAGGTCAAAGATTGTATCGAGAAATCTGTGAAGCTTAATTCAAAATTTTTTAAATTTAGTAATCAGATTATTCCAAAATTTGAGATTGAATTGGTGTATAGCCGCGAAGAATTTAGTAGCAAGCTAAATAGAGAAACTGCCTCCTGGGAATCTGGGTATTGCAGCAACAATCATTTTATAATTTTTCATCCGGATTTCTTTGAATCCGAAACAACTCATAGACGAGAAGATTTTGGCAAAACCCTGACCCATGAAATAGCCCATATTTTTATTGAGTCAATAAACAGTAAGTTTCTGTGGTGGGTTAGTGAAGGAGTCGCACAATATGTTGCAAAGCAAGCAAATTATACTGGTACCAATAATCTAGACAACTGTATTAGATAGAAAATTGATGGTAAAATCCGGCTAGAAAGGTCCACGAAAATGAAGAAACAGTTTACTCCAAAAGAGAAAGCAGAGATCGTGCTGGTGGCGATGAAAGAACAAATGACGATCGCCCAGATCAGTAGCACTTATCAAGTTCACCCGACTCAAATCACAGCCT
>JAPLVL010000014.1:2970-4278 GCA_026397135.1 Candidatus Berkelbacteria bacterium | reverse complement strand
GTTCCATTAAAAACAGGTTGGACTAAACATGGTGGTGAAGGACTAAAGATTTTCATTGGTAATACCTAATTCATTAATCTGGTTATGACTAATCAATATACCAGATTTGTTACCAACGTATCTCAGCCTCCGCAGGCCACCACAAGCTAGATATGAGTATTCGGCCATTTCAGGCTTATGGGTTTTTGCTTAATTCTTAATCCTTACTGCTTAATTCTTGTTTACCCCCCCCCTTGACAAGAAATAAAATTGTAATATGATATGAACAACATTAATTTTAATTATGACAAAAGCAAACCAAAATTCACGTCGTCATTGCCACTTCGCCCAAACCGTTGGGTTGCTTTTTGTTGTCTTTGATTTTCAATATTAAATTTTGATCTAGAAAGACTACAGGAACCAGCCAGACGGCTGGGTTTTTTGTGTGTCCAACACGAAAAATTTGCACCCCACAATTTGGAAGGAGGGACAAATGTCCCAAATCACAGAAGCGACTGGCCTTGCGACCATGATCGCTCACCTAATCGGCCTAGAGGCTAAGGCTAGCAAGATGCTGCCGAAAAAGGTATCCGAAATCGCCAAGATGATCAAGGAGAATCAAGGCTTTGTCGTGTACCATCAGGATGAATTTGCGTCCTTTGCCGGGTTCAAAGCTTGGCCGCATTGTCTCGAAGTCAATGGGCTGATTACAGTACCAAGATTTCGACATCAGGGATTCGGAATTGCTGCCCTGGAAAAAGCCATACTTGGGGCACAACACTACATACGGACGAATTACTGGAATCGCGAGATCAACACAATTGTCGCCCTTGCTAATCCTGATTCGGCCAAACTCCTCCACAAACTCGGATTCCGGCACACAATCAAGACGCCGGTGCATGCCGAGCTCTGGGATGATTGCCCTGACTGCTGTGAATGGCATCGCTGGCCCAATTGCCACTGTCAGTTCATGGTACTTGATGGAAAATTGATTACCTGCAAAAACGGTCGCAATTTCGCCACCATCAACTTGGCCTCCGGTGATCAGACTGATCTTGAGAAGACAGCTGAATTCTACTGCCAGGTCTGGCGCGAGCCGCCTTGGTCAGAGGATTTCTGGCAGCCTGAGAAGGTAGCAGCAGAGTTCGTCGAGACGATGAAAGTCCCGGGCTCTGGCTTCCGGATCGCGGTCCAAGACGAATCTGTCATCGGACTTTCGATTGCTTACCCGATCTCACTGTCAGAGATCGAGAGCAGAGCCGATGGCTTGGAAGAGCTAATCCCCTCTGACTATCTGCCAATCTACATCGCCGAATTGGCCGTCTCCGG
>JAPLVL010000014.1:0-2907 GCA_026397135.1 Candidatus Berkelbacteria bacterium | reverse complement strand
GTAGTAACAAAACATTCCTTTTGCGCACGCACAAGGATGCAATCGCCGCCCGCCGGCTTTACAAAAAGATCGGCTTCAAAGATTCTGGCCTCCCTGACCGCGAACATCCTGAGCGCACCTATTGGATCAGAACTCCTGACGAAGAGCTGATGCACTACTGCGGCCGCTAGCGCATATACTGGTAATTCCATTTGCAGACCGGCGGTGGTTCCAATCGGAGCCACCGCAAAATTACAAATTAATCACACAAGATATGAAATTTGAACAATTTTTGAACAATTTAATTAGCTTCGACACCGTATCAACCAATTCGAATTTGGCGTTGATCAGTTTTGTTGAATACAATTTGAAAAAAATGGGTTTTACAACAATTCAACAAAAAATAGGGACCAAAGCCAATCTTTTTGCCTTCAAACAATCAAAAGAGAGAATAATTTTCGCTGGCCACACTGATACCGTTCCCGCGTCCGGCGACTGGACGAGTAAGCCGTTTGATCTTCAGTGTAAATCTGACAAATATTATGGACTCGGCGTCGTTGACATGAAGGGCTTTCTCTCCTTTGCTCTTGATTTCGCCGCCAACAATTTGGATAATCAAAAACTTGCTTTCTTACTCACCTTTGACGAAGAAACCGATTTTGGCGGAGCCAAAAATCTTCCCAACGATTGGATTTGTCCAAGTGACACTGTGATTTTGGGAGAACCAACAGAGTGCAAAATTATGGTCGGAAACAAAGGCCTGCTTCAGTATTCAATAAATTTCACAGGGAGAGGCGGGCACGGCTCTGAGCCACAGTCCGGGATTTCAGCCATATTGGAGAGTGCAAAGTTTCTCAATTACTTCGAGAGTAATTTTGATATGTTTCTGGTGGAAAGCGACAATACTTTCGAAAATCCCTCCGCCACTTTCAACTTCGGCAAAATTTCAGGTGGAGACGCTGTAAACAAAATCCCTGAGAAATTGTCCCTCGATCTAGATATTCGGATATTGAGCCAGAAACAGCAAGGTTTGATCGAAAAATTATACAAAAATTTCCAGTCCAAGGCGAAAATTGATATTGAATTATCAACCTCTGTGCCACCATTTCAATCAGAGAGCAAATTGATTGATAAAATTAGGCAGCTAAACCTACCAATTTCACCCAAAGCTTCCTATACGACAGAGGCGAGCTATTTTGGCAAATTTACGGAGAAGGTCCTGATTTTCGGGCCAGGTAGCGTCAAACAAGCACACACTACCGACGAATATTTAGACAAGTCCGATCTTTTGAATTATAAAAATGTATTCTCTAAGCTTTTGGAGAATATAGGTACAGAAGCAAGGACAAATTAATCTCCCAAATCGGTTCTGTCGATGATTAGCGAATCCTGACTGACCAAGGTTTTGATTTGCTCAGGATTGACGAAATAATTTACTATGCCGGTCGCGATGCCCTTGGCTTCGTCCGAAAGTCGAGTCGAAGAATTGGAAATCAATGACGAATATTCACCTTTGTTTGTGATGAAAAATGACTCACTAAGGGCTGCCGGCATTTTGGCGATCCAAAGAAGTGAATTATCAAATTTTGCGATTCCCTGATCCTTTATATTTAGTTCTGCCGAAGTTGAATTTAGTAGGCTGCTAGCCAATAATTGATCGCTATCCTTGTAGTATAGCGCCGTATCGTAATCGACGGTATGATCTGTTTCATACGAATTATGATGAATCGAGACAAGTATATCGGCGTTTACCGAATTACAGTATGCCGCTCTAGCCCTCTTGGCCACAAACGAGTCATCCGACCTTGTCATATATATTTGATACCCCAAATCCCCCAGAATTGCTTTCACTTTTAGCGCAACGGTTAAATTAATATCTGATTCGCTTATTTTGCCATATGTCGCGCCGGTATCTGAGCCGCCATGGCCCGGATCGAGACAGACAATTTGCTTTTTGGCAGCAAGTGTCTCTGATTCCAAAATAGCACTGCCACTGTTTTGATTGCTGGTACTATTTGCCGTTTCAGACTTGTTATTTCGAAAAATGTTCGTACAAAAAATTAATACTCCAATAACACCAACCAACAAAAGAGCGCAAATTCCAAGAAAGTATTTACGTTTCCTACTGGTGATTTGACCGATAGCAAACTTTCTATAATCATTCATAAATTTATATTTGATCGTACCAAACCGTTAGGCTGCGAGTATTCAGATTACCCAAAACTTATTATATATGCAAATCCTGAGATTTACTTGAGGAAAATTAATCAACCAAAAGAAAAAGGCCAATCAACTTTGGCCCATTTCTCTTGGTTTAAAGGCGTGACTGCCTTCCTGGGCTCTCTCAATTAAATTCTTTGGTTCCGAGGCATGGATTCGAACCATGATTCACGGCTTCAAAGGCCGCTGTCCTGCCATTAGACGACCTCGGATCACTAAGAATTTAATTGATATTGTGATTCCCAGACTACAACAAAACAATTCCTACAATAGGATTATATTAGCGAAAAAGGCTCAAAATATCAATGCTAAATATATTTTAAGCAATTATATCAAAATTCTTCGTCGATATTGCTGTCAAAGCCCTCGTCATCTTCCTCAAACGAGGCGGCGTCAATCGAGTTTGAGCCTTGCCCCACAACTTCTCCTTCGTACAAATTGAGTAAATTTAGCGCAAGTCTCTCGAGCTCTTCCTTCGAAAGTTCACCACTTTTGATTTCTGCTCGTTTTTTGTCGATAAAAGATTGTATTCCTTCTGTCATTTCTCCTCCTCAATAATTTATTTAATTTTACCACTGTTGCATAATTCGTTAAATTGAAACGAGCGTGATATCCTTAAGGTATGAAACATCAGGACAACACGCTCAACCTGATTTTCTCAATTGTTGACGATTTCTGCAAGACGCACCTTAAGAAAAATAAGAATAA
>JAPLVL010000027.1:4487-5360 GCA_026397135.1 Candidatus Berkelbacteria bacterium | reverse complement strand
GCGAAAAGCTTAGTTGGTCTTGTTATAAGAGTATTAGGAATCATTACAAGCTTTACTCTTGGTATGTATATTAACAGTCTCAGAGGCAATAAATTGTTAAAGATCAAAGGTTTATTGGCTTAATTATGCAACATTGGTAATTTCAAATAAAATTTCGATAAATATTAATTTGAAATTAGAGTGAAACGATTATTATGGGCTCATTTACTAAACTAAAACGAATCCTGGAGGAAAAGGAGAGGTTTGTTTTGGTTTACCATATTGAGCCCGATGGAGACGCTATCGGTTCAGCCTTTGCTTTGTCTGAATATCTGGAGAATCAGGGAAAGAAGGTATTTTTGGTCGGACGCGATCAAATTCCTTCTGCATTTTCCTTCCTCGAAACCAAATACACCATCCTGTCAGAGTTGCCACATGAAGATTACGAGGTTATTGTGCTTTTGGACAATGGTGACGCGAAACGGACTGGTTTTCCTCAAGAAATCATGGAGCAGAAGGCCCAAGGTAAAATTGTTGTAAATATTGATCATCATTCTAGAAATGACCTGTGGCGAATGGTTTCGGTCAATTATGCCGACGAAACGGCCTCTTCGACTTCGGAAATTATTTATCGAGTCTTGATCGGTCTGAAAGCGGAGATGAGTCGCAGTATCGCCACCAATTTATTGGCCGGGATTTACAATGACACTGGCGGATTCAAACATTCAAATACGACAGAGCAAGTTTTGGCGATCGTTGCCGATCTTCTCAAGAGGGGTGGTCAACTGAACAAAATTGCGGAAAAGGTTGAGAATTCGAGACCAGTCTCACTTTTCAAACTCTGGGGGATCGCGCTTCTTCGACTTCACTATAGCTTGGAGTGGCAAGTGTCGG
>JAPLVL010000027.1:0-4413 GCA_026397135.1 Candidatus Berkelbacteria bacterium | reverse complement strand
GAAGATGTTTCTGGTCTGGTAAATTTGCTGAATTCTGCACCGGAATCGAAGGCGGCTTTGTTGCTTTACGAAACCAAAGATGGTAAGATTAAGGGGAGTTTTCGGACCGAAAGAGACGATGTCGATGTGGCCAACCTGGCTCGATTTTTTGGGGGCGGAGGCCACAAAAAAGCGGCCGGTTTTTTGATAAGTGGGAGGATTGTTAGTCAAAATGGTCAATTCAAGATAGTATGAATATAACAGAGCGTTGAAAATCATGTTTTGTTTATGTGTGTGCCATTTGATATAATGTTTTGTATGAAAACAAAGCGGTGGACAGAATCTCAACTTAAAGATGCAGCTGCGGACTCAACAAGTATTCGTCAAGTTTTGTCGAGGCTAAATCTGAAAGCAGCCGGCGGAAATTATAAACAGATATCAAAATACATTGAATTTTTTAAAATAGATAATTCGCATTTTACTGGCAAACTGTGGAGTAAGGGCAAGAAACTTGTAGGTAAACCGAGAATATCTATTGACAAAATATTGGTCAAGAATAGCAGCTATCAAAGTTACAAACTAAAACGAAGATTGTTTAATCTAGGGTTGAAAAAACAAGTTTGTGAAGATTGCGGCTGGTCGATAATAACAGACGATGGGAGGATTCCCCTAGAAGTTCATCGCATGAACGGAGATTCTAAAGACAATCGATTAGAGAACTTAGAAATATTATGCCCCAATTGTCATAGCTTGAGACCAAATTATAGAGGCAGAAATATTAAATGATATATGCCCGGGTGGTGGAATGGTAGACACTCAGCACTTAAAATGCTGTGCCCTAAAGGCGTGCCGGTTCGACTCCGGCCTCGGGTACCAAATATTTATGAAATTTGTATGAACGACGAACTGATCAAAAAGGCGTCAGAAAAATTTTTGACAAGGCTAGAAAAACACAAGGATGATCCTTGGAATTTGGCAGTCCATATCAGGGAAGCTGAAAAGTGGGCCGGCAAGGTGCTGGAGAAATACCCGGAGGCCGACAAGGATGTGGTGATGCTCTCTGTCTGGCTTCACGATATTGGTCACTATCCGATTCAGGAGATTGATCATGCTGTTATCTTAGAACAAATCGCACGAGAATTTTTTTCTATCGAAAAAGTAAACAAAGAGTTGGCGGACAAAGTTTTGCACTGTGTTCGATCTCACAGAAATCGCGATGTCACACCAGCAACGTTTGAGGCTAAATTGTTTGCAATGATCGACTCCGTTAGCCACTTCACATATATCCCGTATATAGAAATGGCACAGCAGGGCAGAGCTCTGGACGCTTTGTCGAAATTGGAGCGTGATTATCGTGATGTTGCACCGTTTCCGGAGGTTTTGAAAGAAATAAAGCCTTTGTATCTGGCCCTCAAAAATCTTCTGATCGAGCTTCAGAAATTTGATTTTGAAGTATGGAAAATTAAATAAAGATAATTTTTCCCATAAAAGAAAGCCTGGCCGTACGGGCTTTTTTTGTTAGTTTGTAATTTTGCTTATTTGTGATACTATTCTAGCGATTACGCTTGAAAGGAGAAGGAGCATGAGAGTGGCTCAGCAAGCGGGCATCATCGGGGTCGGCATGTCTGTCCCTGAGATGATTGTAACCAATTTTGATCTGGAGAAGATCATTGATACGACTGACGAGTGGATTCGCCAGCGTAGCGGAATTGTGGAGCGGAGGCGGGCTGCTGAAGGGCAGGCTGTTTCCGATTTTGTGATCGAAGCCTCGAATCGGGCATTGGCCGAAGCATATACCAGTCCCGAAGAGATCGATCTGATTATTGTGGCGACGGTAACCGGCGATTACCAAACTCCGGCGACGGCTTCGATCGTTCAGGATGGAATTGGGGCTGTAAACGCGGCCTGCTTTGACCTGTCGGCGGGCTGTTCTGGCTGGATTTATGCCCTTGCTACTGCTGATGCATTTATTCAGAGCGGCAGGTATGGCAAAATATTGATCGCCGGGGCCGATCTGCTTTCACGGATTACGAATTGGAATGATCGCAGCACTTGCGTCTTGCTTGGGGATGGCGCTGGAGCTGCCGTTGTCCAGGCAGTTCCTGAAGGTTGCGGTGTCCTCACGACATTGCTTGGGTCAGATGGATCTGGGAGCGATCTGCTCAAAGTTCCAGCTGGAGGATCGAGGAGACCATGTACTTCACATGATCTCCAGAGTGGTCAGAACAAATTGCGGATGAGTGGGAGTGAGGTCTATAAGTTCGCGACCAAAATCATTCCGAAGACGATCGAGACAATGCTCGAAGACCTGTCCATGACTGTGGACCAGATTGATCTGGTCATTCCTCATCAAGCCAACATTCGGATTATCGAATCAGCGATGAAAAGCCTGAAATTGCCGATGGAAAAAGCCTTTTCCAATATCGACAAATATGGCAATACTTCGGCCGCTACGATTCCGATGGCACTCTGCGAGGCGAGGGCAGCCGGCAAGATCAAAAAGGACGATATTTTGGCCCTGGTTGGTTTCGGAGCAGGACTGACCTGGGGTGGTGCGATTGTGCGTTCACTCTATTGATTTGTGAAAATTTCAAGGGTAGGCTGGCATTTCTGGCCTACCCAATTTTTATATGAAAAAACCACTCATTGCTAAGTGGTTTTTTCAGAACTTATACGATATATCAAAACTTATCGATTAGTATCTTCGGTCTCGGTTGTATCCGCCCTGTCCACCTGCAGGTCTGTCTTCGCGAGGCTTGGCAATATTAACAACGATCTCACGGCCTTCAATTTCCTTGCCATTGAGAGCATCTACTGCTTTTTGAGCCATCTCTTCTGTCTTAACAGTTACAAATCCGAACCCACGTGGTCTCTTTGTTTCTCTGTCGAGAATAAGAGCCGCTTCTACTACTTCAATTCCCTCAACTTCGCTGAAGATCGACGAAAGTCTTTCTTGGTCGATGCTGAAAGAAAGATTGCCGACGAACAGCTTGTTCTTTTCACTTTCCATTTGATTCCTTATTTACTATTCAACTATTGCCTGTTGCCAAAATGTGCTCAACCTAGTCACTATACACTATTTTAAAAAAAATAGATATAGCCCGTGGCAATTTAATTTTCAAATTGCCAAATTTCCGAGAAAAGGGTATTTTAATATTGAAATTAAAAGAAGGTCAAAATGGCAAAAATCGACTACAAAAAGGAGTTAAGGGAACTTTATTCTCCGAAGTCAGACAAAATCAGTGAAGTTAAAGTGCCATGGATGAATTTCATCATAATTGATGGAAAAGGTGATCCGAACAAAGAAGGTGAATTCCAGCAAGCGATCGAGTCACTCTACCCTGTTGCATATGGAATCAAATTTGCGGTCAAGAAAGATTCTGGCGTTGATTTTGGGGTAATGCCTCTAGAGGCGCTTTGGTGGGCAGAAAATATGAAAGATTTTGATCCGGACAAGGGAAATCGTGATAATTGGCTCTGGAGTGCGATGATAATGCAGCCCAAAGAGGTGACAGCCAATATTTTTGAAAAAATCGTGAATGAGGTGAAAACCAAGAAGAATTTGCCGTTGATTGAGAGAATCAGATTTGAATCGATCGAAGAAGGTGAAGCGGTACAAATTATGCATATTGGGCCATTTAGCCAGGAGGGGCCAAATATTTTGCGTCTCCATCAAGCAATTGCTGAAAAGGGAGCGAAATTGACTGGCAAACATCACGAAATATATCTCTCTGATATGCGTAGAGTGGCACCAGAAAAATTAAAAACAGTGTTAAGGCAGCCTTTTGCTAAATAAATTGCCGCCTAGCAAAATGCTAGACGGCGGAAATTTTCGTGGGTTATCCCTAGAGTCAAGCAGTCAGGATCAGTCCCTGATTGAAGAGCTTCTGACGCAAGATTTGAAGCATCTCGTTCTGGACGCTGTTGTCACAGACGGTGCTGTCGAAGCCAGACAAGTCGGCGGTGGCGACGCAGCTGTTTTCTTCCAGCTTGACGCGGATAGTGGAGATCAAGCACTCACCCCAACGAGCCTCGACAGAGAGACTGTCGGTGACATTCAGGTGAAGCTGTCCCGGGTCGAAGAGCGCGAACTTTTTGGACATTGGAGTCTCCCCCTTAAACAAAAATAGCGGCCTATTGTCTGGCCGCTTTGCGTAATATTATGAGAAAAGTCTAAATAATATCAAAGTGGCCAGCCCTGTGAAGGCATGCGAGGGAAATGACCATCTTATTAATATTTACTGTTCTCATAGTGGCATTATTATTACAGAAGAAAAATACCTTGTCAATGGGTTGCACTGGCAGAGTACGTTGGTAACAACTTTTGTTGTTTTTCTAATGTAATCTCAAGATACTCAAAAGGTGTCAGGTAATCAAGAGTTTGGTGTGGTCTCTCAAAATTGTATTCGACCAACCACTCTGTCAAGGCTTCAT
>JAPLVL010000064.1 GCA_026397135.1 Candidatus Berkelbacteria bacterium | reverse complement strand
TACACACAGGACAATCATCCCCAGAAGTACAAAATTGATTTTAAGATCTCTGACGGATCCTTTCTCCTGAACGGTGATGCCGAAAAACTCTACGAAGCAGTGACTCACCTGCTTGATAATGCAATCAAATATAGTTGTATTGAGAACAAATGCGGAATTATCAAGATGGAGCTTGGCAGAAAAGGGGACGAAGCGGTCTTGTCGGTCAGTGATAATGGTATCGGTATCTCCAAATCAGACCAGAAATATATTGCGGAGAAATTTTTTCAAGCCAAAAGATTCGATGCAACCACTCCTGTCGAACAACAAGGTTCGGGCTTGGCTCTCTATATTACTCGTCGTACGGTCGAGATGCACCACGGGCGGATTTGGCTAGACTCAGCTTCTGGCAAAGGAACAACCTTCTATATCAGTTTGCCGCTTTCAAAATAGTAAAAAATTGCCTGCCCCGAGGGGCAGGCTAGAAATAATTCGGTATCTCTCTCGGGTGGAGAGCGATAGCGGAGCGGGGGAAAATCGACTTGATCTGAATCAGAACTTCCGGATTGTCGTCAATCAGAAGCAGTTTTTTGGGTGAAATTTCTGCCAGAACCATTTCAGCAACGGAAATTTTGTGGCTGATCGTTGCTTCACCGATTTGCCGACAATAAAGCTCGAAATCGTGTCGTTTTTCCTTCAGGTATGCGGTCAGATAAGGGACAGTCTGATCTCTGAGCGATTCGTTGCGGCTGGTCATAAAGCAAAGTCTGATTTCCTTTGGCAGGAAATTTGCCAAGTCGAAAAGGAATTGGTTTGGTTTGACCAAAGTAGTCAAATAACCGAAGAATCGGCTCAGTGTCGGACTTCTGTCGGTTAGCCAAGCGATAGGATCTTCGAGATAAACAAGACTTCTGTCGTTCATCACCCCATCAATATCGCTTAAGATTGCACCCAAATCATCAATTTCCAGAAAGCCTTTTGAAAGTTTGGTGGATGTTTTCATGATTCACCTCGCTCTTATTGGGATGTTTTCATTTTAGCGATATATTTCGGTCTTGGAAAGAGTAGATGTGGATGTATTCTTGACCAGCAGTTTCGTATTTTCAGATACTTAATTCTCACTGTTTAATTCTTGCCAAAGGGTGTTGACAAGAAGGAAATAAATATGCTAAAGTTCTTCCTGACAGCAAAATTTAGTCCTACAGTTCACTACACTACACTTTGAGGGGATTCGCGGGTACAGTCTTTCGTCCGACAAGACGAAAAATTATCTGCGTTATTAGTTTTTTGTCTGGCAAAAATTTGAAATAGAATAGTAATTATGAGGTAAGACTTGCACTGATTATTCAGGAAGCACTCTGGACCCTTTTCCCTCTCGGTTAAGCTCCAGGGCTCATACATTGAGATTCTTATAAGCACCTTAACAACTTCATAGTAGATGCAAATGCATATAGGTGTAGTTTGCACTACAAAAAAGAGTAAAAAAATCTGTAATTTTACATTTAAATATTCTTCCGATAAAAAACAATTTCTCAAAGTAGTTTTATGAACCCAGCCTAAGGCTGGATCCAGAAATTACTAGTCAAACATATCATGTCGATTTTCTGCATTTCATTGCACTTGTGCAGTGAGGTGTAAGAATTCGACCTCTGATTATTTCGTTGCACTTAAAGGCGTATGGTGGATGCCTTGGCAGAAGATGCCGAAGAAGGACGTAGTAGGCTGCGATAAGCCTCGGGGAGCTGTCAAACAAGCTTTGATCCGAGGATTTCCGAATGGGGAAACCCTATAGAGCACCCGATTTATCGGGTAGCTAGGTAAGCCGCTGAACTGAAACATCTTAGTAGGCGGAGGAAAAGAAATCGAATGAGATTCCCTTAGTAGTGGCGAGCGAACAGGGAAAAGCCCAAACCGCTATGTCTCACTTTGTTCGACATAGCAAGTTCATAAAGTTAAAAGTCCATAAAGTCCATAAAGAAATAAGGAATTCCTTGCTGCTTTACAAACTTTCAACTTTCAACTTTCGACTTGCTGTTGGCGAGCGGAGTGAGACACAGCGGGGTTGTGGGACTCACATAATCGAAATGAAAAGATAGGAGAATGAGCCTGGAAAGGACGACCATAGCGCGTGATAGTCGCGTATCTTAAATCTTAGTAGTTTTGAGGTGATGCTCCCGAGTAGCACCAGACACGTGAAACCTGGTGTGAAGCTGGACCGTTCACGGCCCAAGGCTAAATACATCTTCTGACCGATAGCGAACTAGTACTGTGAAGGAAAGGTAAAAAGAACCCTTATAAAGGGAGTGAAATAGAACCTGAAACCATACGCTTACAAGGAGTAGGAGCACTTCGTTGCACTTAGTGCTCTAGTTATAAAGTCAAAAGTTCATCAAGTTCATAAAGTAAAAAGGAATTTCCTTAACTTTATAAACTTTATAACTTTACAAACTTTCAACTAGAACATCGAGTGTAGCGAGGTGTGACTGCGTGCCTTTTGTAGAATGACCCAACGAGTTAGCTGTGTGTGGCAAGCTTAAGTGAAAGATCACGTAGGCGAAGTGAAAGCGAGGCCTAAATGGCCGTTTAGTCGCACACACTAGACCCGAAACCAGGTGATCTACCCATGAACAGGCTGAAGGCGAGGTAAAACTCGCTGGAGGGCCGAACCACTCAATGTGTCAAAATTGATGGATGATTTGTGGGTAGCGGAGAAATTCCAATCGAACCTGGAAATAGCTGGTTCTCCTCGAAATATATATAGGTATAGCCTGGTATTTTGTCGCAGGAAGAGGTAGAGCACTGACTGGTTTACGGCTGCTTCGGCGGTCGTACCCAAACAAACTCCGAATTCTTCCTGATTCATACCAGAGTCAGAACGCGAGGGCTAAGCTTCGCGCTCAAAAGGGAAACAGCCCAGACCATCGTCTAAGGTCCCTAATTATAGTCTAAGTGGGAAACGTAGTGAAATCTCCAAAACAACCAGGATGTTGGCTTAGAAGCAGCCATTCATTTAAAGAGTGCGTAATAGCTCACTGGTCTAGTTAAGAGGTTTTGCGCGGAAAATTTAACGGGGCTCAAGACTGTAACCGAAGACATGGATTCCGTGCTTCGCACTTCTACTACGAAATTACCAATCGAACGAAAGTACGAATGGTAACGAATATTCGTAATTTAGTAATTTCGATTTATTCGTAATTTGGTAGTTGGAGTGCGGAGTGCGGAGTGGTAGAGGAGCGTTCTTGGCGCAGTGAAGATCACGCCGTGAGGCGGGTTGGAGTGCCAAGTAGTGAGAATGTTGGGATGAGTAACGAATTTGCCATGCGAGAAACATGGCCACCAAATATCCGAGGTTTCCTGGGCAACGCTAATCGTCCCAGGGTTAGCCGGGCCTAAGTCGAGGCTGTTGTAGTGGCAGCGTAGACGATGGACATCATGTTAATATTCATGAGCTTAAATAAGTATAACCGATGACGCCTTGGCGTAGTCGCTTGGAAATAATGGTTTATTTCAGGCGGTGTAGCCGGGGACTAGAAAAGTTCGGCTCAAAAGCTTATTTAATCCGTACCGCAAACCGACTCAGGTGGATGAGGCGAGAAGCCTCAGGTGATCGGAAGAACTCTCATTAAGGAACTAGGCAAAAAAGCGTCCGTAACTTAGGGATAAGGGCTGCCTGCGCGCAAGCGTAGGCCGCAGCGAACGAGTCCAGGCGACTGTTTATCAAAAACACAGGTCTCTGCTAAACCGTAAGGTGATGTATAGGGGCTTATGCCTGCCCAATGCTCGAAGGTCAAACCGGTCCCTGATCGTATTTATTACGCTAGGGGAACGCCTAAGCCCGAGTGAATGGCGGCCGTAACTATAACGGTCCTATGGTAGCGAAATTCCTTGTCGGGTAAAAATTCGGAATTGCCCGAAAGCGGTGGTAACACTGCTTAAGTACACCAGCTAATAACGGTGAAACCCTTTAATAAAACGAAGGGCAATACCGTGGGAAGTCCTCTGATTTGGAATTCAAATTATGACCCCGTAACGACTGAGTCGAAAGACGAGGTCCGACATAACGTCGGACAATACGCTGGCGCTTACAAAAAAAGTATGTCATGGAGTTTTTGGAAAGGATAAAATGAATTTAGATTCATTTATTTCTGGCTTTACAGAAGGTGAAGGTTGTTTCTGTGTCTCGCTTAATTTACGAAGTAAATTGAACACTGGCATCGAGGTTCGGCCGAGCTTTTCTATAAGTCAGAATAAACGTAATTTGCAATTATTGAAGACCATTATGGAAAGATTTAATTGCGGTGCGATTCGATTTTCAAGAAATGATCAAAACTACAAGTATGAAGTTAGATCAATCAAAGATTTGGTTAAGATTATTATACCATTCTTTGAAACCAACACTTTGCTAGGTGTGAAGGAAAATGATTTTCAAAACTTTAAAAAGGTTTGCGAAATTGTTTACCAAAATTTACATCTAAACAAAGAAAAGCTCAGAGAGTTAATTGAAATTGCCTACCGGTTAAATGGTTCGGGCAAAAGAAAATATAAACAAGAAGAGCTCCTAAAACATATTGTAAGCTGAAGATATAGTCTAATCCATCAGTAATGATGGCAATACAACAATGAAGTTCCGACCCGCACGAATGGCATAACGATCTGGACACTGTCTCAAGGAGAGGTCCGGTGAAATTACAGAACCGGTAAAGATGCCGGTTACTCGCAGCAAGACGGAAAGACCCCGTGGAGCTTTACTATAGCTTGGTATTGACTCGGGGAAATGAATGCGTAGGATAGGTGGGAGACTTTGATGTCATGGCTTTGGTCGTGGCGGAGTCAACGGTGAAATACCACCCTTTCATTTCTTTGATTCTAACTTTGCCTTGTGATACAGGCGAAGGACAGTGCTAGGTGGGTAGTTTAACTGGGGCGGTTGCCTCCTAAATTGTAACGGAGGCGTTCAAAGGTACGCTTAGCCCGGATGGAAATCGGGCCTCGAAGTATAAAAGCATAAGCGTGCTTAACTGTGAGACCTACAAGTCGAACAGACGCGAAAGCGGGATTTAATGATCCGATATCATCTCGTGATAGAGATATCGCTCAACGGATAAAAGTTACCCCGGGGATAACAGGCTGATCGCATCCAATAGTCCACATAGACGATGCGGTTTGGCACCTCGATGTCGGCTCATCCTATCCTGGGGCTGAAGCAAACCATCTATTAAATTATAGATAAACTGCTTTCCTCTAGAGAAATCTAGAGGTAATTAAACAAGCTCAATACGGTGAAGGCCATAGCGTTTCATTCTGAGATTTGCATTATTTGCAGGTCCCAAGTAAAATTTAACTATGGTTAATACCGTGGGAAAGGAAATTTCTGAAGTCGATCGAGCATATTTAGCTGGTTTTCTTGACGGCGATGGCGCTATTATGGCGACAATCGAAAAACATCAAGAGAAAAAGTTTGGTTTTAGAATAAGAATTATTATGAAAATTTCACAGAAAGATCGACAAGATCTCGAGTGGTTTTCTGACAAGTTCAAAATTGGAAAAATAAATTCAAATGGCAGGTCGTTTGACTGGATAATAAAAAGTCAAAAGGACGCCGTAGAATTAATTAATTCGATCTATCCATTTCTAAAAGTAAAACTTAAGCAGGCTAAAATTGCCAGAAAAATCTTGAAGCTCAACAGTAATGTTGAATCGAAAGAAAAATTTCTGGAAATTGCTCGTTTGGCAGACTCATTGTCCTTTTTGAATGTCCGATCCAAAAATCGGCGTAAGAATTATATGACAATGGTCCAAGAAGTTTTCTCCCGTAACGACTAAGTGTTATTTTTGGAAATAACATAAGATATAGCCATTAAGTTGGCGTATAATACGGCTTGCACCTAAACTTTGGTTGGTGACAATCAAAGCATGGTGAAGGTATAGTCTGGCACTCCGAGTAATCGGAGACTACAGATAGAGGTCCCAAGGGTCTGGCTGTTCGCCAGTTAAAAGGGTACGCGAGCTGGGTTCAGAACGTCGTGAGACAGTTCGGTCCTAATCTGCTGTGAGCGTAGGAAACTTGAGCGGGTGTTCCCCTAGTACGAGAGGACCGGGGAGCGTGAACCTCTGGTGCATCTGTTGCATTACCCTAATGCATGGCAGAGTAGCTATGTTCAATTTTGGATAAGCGCTGAAAGCATATAAGCGCGAAGCCGGCCGCAAGATTAGGTTTCCATATAGACCCCTCGAAGATTACGAGGTTGATAGGCCTTAGGTGTAAGGACAGTGATGTCTTGAGCCAAGAGGTACTAATCGGTCGATCGCAATGAAATATCGTTTGACTAGTAATTTCTGGATAATACCAGTATTTATCGAGCGTTTAAGATGCCTTATCAGTGGGGTAGTAAGAATCTACCGACTAATTTAGTCGATAGAGGGCGGCTATTTCTGCTGAATGGATCGAGCTCATGTTGATTTTCAAATGGGGGTAAGATAATCTTTATCTTGCTCCATGTGAAAAGCAAAACAAGTAAATCAGTAAATAAGTAAGGCAGTGAATCAGTATCATAACTGACTAACTGATTTACCGATCTACTGACTAACTGATTTAAGGCTTTAGAAGATTGTATGTTGGTGCTTTTGGCGAGATGGGTACACCTCTTCCCATTCCGAACAGAGAAGTTAAGCATCTCAGCGTCGATGGTACTTGGACCGCAAGGTCCCGGGAGAGTAGAACGGCGCCAACATAGAGTTTTTTAAAGCCTTTTTTAGTACCTAAATAAGCGAGCATGGCTCGTTTTTTTGTTGGAAATTACTGAAAAATGTCAATCAGTATTGACAAAATAAAAAAGATTTGATATAATGCAGCCTCTAGTGAAAGGAGGTTTGTTCACTAGTTTGGTCAAGGAGGTTTCTTCGTGAAATTGCCAAGATAGGGTTTCCATGATCCCTGACAAAATCAGGTAAGGCCGTAGTACCGCAGTAATCGGCCAGTCCGTCAGAGAACGGAGGCTGTAGGTGGCACCGTAACCTGTCTTGCCCCAGAAGAGAGGGGTAATAGACTGAAGCCATAGAGAAAACCAAGAGCAGTATGCGGTTTTCCTCTCGATGGAGTGGGATGTTAAGGCCGTCCAAAAGGAGACCTTAACATCTCTGTGAAAAATCTGGTGCGGGCCGTCTCACACCGGCCTCGAAGACGCAATCTCTCAATTGGATTTCGTCTGTATGTGAAACTTCGATTCCTGAAAAGCATAATGGGGGTCGAAGTGGACTGTCCTCAAATTTCGCCCCGAGCATTTATGTTCGGGGCGTCTCAAATGTTTATATAAATTGACAATATTATGACAGAAAAATTAAAACAGAGGTTATCAAAAGAAGAGTTCTGGCTGTCCCTGACAGAAGAACAGAAGAAGGAGCTCGAGAAAAAGCGCCGAATTTTGTCGTCTCTGGCCTATTTCATCGGTAAAGATTTCAATATTCCTGTTAATTTCAATAAGCCAGGCGAGGGCTGGAATTGGGATTTTGAAAAAAATGAAATCAATATTGATCCAATTGATTTGATCGAGAGACCTTTTGATTATTTGCGTTTTGTGATTTCACATGAGGGCGGTCACCGTCGTCTCTCCCGAACAAACTTCATTCCGCGAGATATTATGGAGCAGCCTGGTTTTATGATGATGATGAATGCGATCGAAGATCCGCGAGTAAATAACGCGATTGCCGACTATTATCCTGCTTTCAGAGAGCAGATGATTTTGGCTTACGAGGAAGATTTACGGAGGATGGAAGAGAGGGAAAGCGAAATTAAAGACGAAGCCGGATTTGTGCCGGATTATTTCAAGGCTGGGCTTGAGTACATCCGACTTTGGTACAAAAATTTTATCGGCGAAGAAGCAGTTGTTCAGCCAGATTTATCAGAGGAAATCAGAGAAGTTGTGGAGAAGACGGTAGCTTTGGCTGATGCCTCTTGGTGGACTTATCCAACCAAGGTTGAAGCAGACGAAAGCGCTGCCACTGTTGAGGCGTACTCGAAAACTTCGTATGAAATTAATTTGAATGAAATTTGGCCCGAGTTCAAAAAGTTGATCAAAGTGGATAGAGAAAAGGCCAAAATTTCCGAGCTAATCAAGAAGTTGCAGGAAGCGATTTCGAAAACGAAAAATGAAGGCGATCCGGGATCGGGACCAGAGCCCCAAATCGGTCAAAATTCGGAAACTGATTTGAGCCGTGAAGAGGCGGAGGAACTTGCTACGATTTTGAGTCAATCAAATATTGCTCTACCGACTGATGAGGCAAAACCAAATGATGGCGGGGAACCAGGGTCAAAATCTGCGATATCAATCGATCAATTGTCAGAAGAGACCATTGCCAAAATCAAAGATTTTTTCGACCGATTACCAGAAAAGGCGCAGGAAGAAATAGCAAAAAAAGCTACAGAATTACTACTGTCCTTGGAAGCCAAATTTATTGAAGTAATGAAGCATGATATTGAAGAGAGGGAAGCTTCGGAAGTTGAGACAAATTCAGAGCAGAAAACGGCAAAGAAGGTGGCCGAAAAACCGAAAAAAATCAAACGAGAGTTGGGCGAACAGAAAGCAATCGAAGACTTGAGACGAGAAATCGCCAAAATTTGCGGAAATAATACAATTTACGAAGAAGAGCGCGAGAAGGTTTTGCCGGTTATTGACCGCCTCGAGAATGAGCTTCGTCAAATTTTCCGACAACGTCGGCAGAATCGCTGGCAATCAGGGAAGCGGTCTGGTCCAAGCATTAGTTTGGTCCAGAGAATTAGTGAAATCGGTCAAGGAATTCCGGCTTTTGATAGTCGAGCTTGGCAGAAAAGAGAACTTCCACAGGAAAAGGATTATGCCTTCAGTTTGTTGGTTGACTTGTCTGGTTCGATGAGAGGAGAAAAAATCAGAGAAACTTTCAAAGCAGTGATTGTCTTGGCTGAAGTGCTAAATCGTCTTTCGATCAAGACGGAAATATTGGGTTTCAACGATCATATTACCGAATACCAGAAATTTGGCGAAAAAATGTCAAATCAGATCCGTGATGCTCTTCCAGGGATGCTGGGTGAAGTTGGATCGGGATCAGCAGCCTGGAATGATGACGGATGGGCCTTGCTGGAAGTCTCGAAGCGATTGGAGAAGAGGATCGAGCAGGAAAAATTTCTGATTGTTCTCTCTGACGGTTTACCGTGTCCCTCAAGACATCACAGAAGCGCTGAATTTGATTTGGGGGCAGCAGTTGCGAAAGTTTTGACCAGTAGAAAACAAAAACTGATTGGCTTGGGAATTGGCCAGGGAACTGGTCATGTAGCGAATTATTACCCGAATCATTTGGCTGATATTGATCTGGATGAAATGTCAGTGCGACTGTCGGGAGTAATCAGAGAAGTAATCGAACACGGGGAGAGGTTTAAGTGAGCAGTAAGCAGTAAGGATTAAGAATTCAGCAATAAGAATTAAGCAATAAGTAATAGGAAAAATATGGAAAAAGTTGAAAAATTTATCAAAGTCTTCGAAAAACAACAAGAAATCGGGGCCTTGGTTTACAAAAATGAAAAAAAGAGACAAGCATTAGAATCGCTTCAAGCTGCAGGGTTTTTGATCACAGCCGATTGGCGTAGTGTCGTTTTGGCGTTAAATGAGAACAAGAAAGTCGTATTTGGTTTGCCAAAGGAGTTCGAAAAAGAAGTTTACGATTTGTTGGCTCAAATAATTGCCCGGCCAGGAATTGTCGAGATTATAGACAAAACCGAGATGAAGAAATTCAGAGCCGATTTTCTAGTTGAGGAAGCGAGATTACTATTATTGATTTCCGAAGAAAATTTGGAAAACGCCGAGAAGAATTATCAAATACTGGCCAAGGTTGGTTTGGTAGAGAGGCAATAGGAGAAAAATGACAGAAAAAAACATAACAATCAATCCTGCAGTAGAACAGGATTTAGAATCTGTTGATCAGGAAAGTCATTGTCTTTCGCCGATTTGTGTCGAAGAGACTCAGGTCTATTTTCTCGGTGTTGGTCTGGAGAAGGGAAGTGGGGGAGTTTACGCACCGGACAGTCGAAAATTTGAAAGAATAATGGAATCGATGACGAAGGAGGATTATCTTCTCGTCCAGCAGGTAGCGATCGCTCTGAAATTGAAACAGCCGATCTTGATCGAGAGTTATTCAGCTGCCGGCAAAACTACTAAGGTTGAATTGATGGCGGCGCTTCTGAACCAGGAAGTTCATTATGCAAACTGCCACAATTTTGACTCTGATGTTTTGATTGGCAAAATGACAACTGACGAAACGACGACAAGCGGATTTGGCTGGAAGGACGGAGTAGTTACTCGCGCGATTCGTGACGGCGGCATTCTCTTTCTTGACGAGTATAATTTCATGCGCGGTGATGTCAGGGGACGGCTTCATGAAATTTTGGATGCTTTGATTCGGGGCAAGGATTTTATTTCACTGACCGAAAATCATAACGAAAAAGTAGCGGTTCATCCAGAATTTCGCCTTGTAGCGGCTCAGAATCCTCCCGGAGGTGAATATGGTGATCGTGAAGTTCTTGATCCGCCTCAAATTAGTCGTTTTGTCTATATCAAAGGCCCAGGCGAGATGCCAAAGGAGCAAAAAATGGCTCGTGTACTGGCAATGTTTGGCAAGGGAACTGGTGGTGGGGAACTTGTCCCAACTGATTACATGAGAGAAGAAGCGGCGCTTTCCTTCGGGCAATTTCTAGAAATACCAGGTTGCGAAGAGGTAATGATTCAATTCGTTGAGTTTGTCGATGGTTTCGAGCAGCTTCGTCAGAAAAGAAAAATTGCAGCTGATCAATCACAGCCACCATATTCGACCTTCCCTCGCGACCAAGAACGGGTTTGCCAGTATATTCAGATGTTTTTCAGTGGTGATATTGCCGAAACGATGCGGCAGGCGCTGCGCTACTATTTCAAAAACAGGATGGAGAAGGAGGAAGATCGTCAAATCGTCGAAGAGCAGATAAATCATATTCGATTCACACCGAAGGCCGAAAGTCGTCGTCGCGGGCTTGATAGTCGGGAGAAGATAACTGATTTGACACAAAAGGAAGGAAGAATGAAAGAGGCCAAAGAAATTTTTGGTTATCACTATTTTGGTCCGGAGGCGATCAAAAATACCTTTGGCATAGAAATAGCTTCGGCAATGATTCCTGAGATTCCGTTTGACACTGAGACACTGAAAAATGCGGAAGCTTTGGGACACTTCCTAATCCTTCGGATTGACAAAGACGCATCCGGTCCTTTGACGATGGCAAAAATGGTGGAGCTGGCCTCTCTAAAAACTTCAAGCAAATCTCATTCATATTCATATTTTGGTGAAGGTTATGCTTCGATGGAAGAATTGCTCGAGACCGAAGCGAGTGTCCCTAAAGGTATGACTATCGGCGACATGCTTGCCGGGGTATTCGATGATCCATCCGAGCTAGAAGAAAAATTTGGGACAGAGGATGAAGCTAGTGGAAAAGCCACTTGCGCTGTTGGGTCTGATTTGATTTTTGCTGGCGCAAAAAAACATTTAGGCAAAGCCTTTTTCGTCTCAGAAATGCCTAATTTGTGCTGGGCGTTGGTTAGTTCGGAAATATTGCCAGGAACGGTTGACAGTAATTACATCGCGCAGCTCTTTCAGATTGCAAATTATCTTGAGAGTGATGTTTTTGCTGGCGCTGAAATGCCGGGCGTTTACAGGTTTGCAATCAACCAGTTCCTCTCGTGTTCTGATTGGATTTTGTCTGAGATTGGAAATGGTAACCACCGTGAGGCTGCTTCTATGTTGTCGGAATTAGAATTAACGAAACTGGTCAAACGCTCTCCGGCTGAAGTATTCTACGACTCGCTTATTTTCAATTCAAACAACCCTGATGAGACAACGCTTGCCGCTAATTGGGAATGGACAAATTATTATGATAAGAGTTCGGGTCAATTTCTCGATATGGGAGAATTTACAAGAGAGGGGATGAAGATCAATTTTGTTAGCCCAGGCAAAAAATTCCGGAATTTAGGAGCTTATCTGTCGCGAACAATATAAGAGGCTGATTTTGTATGGCATATTGTTGTGATAAGCAAACTAAAGTTTGGGCTCCAATTTTTGAAATCAGAAAACAAAAATCCTCCGAGAACCTCGGAGGATTTTGGAAATCACTATTTCTTGATTTCTTCTGGATCGCAACCGCCGCAGCTGTCGCAACCACCACAATAAATAACCATTTATACTCCTATCATTAAACACTAATTACAAATCTATACAAATTTACGAACACAGGTGATATTATAGCAGAATTGCTTCACGCAGTAAAGGGATAATCTCTCCATATGATTTGGCGGCCGAGCGATAAGCTGAGCGTCCTTTGTCTGTCAGAGCGTATATAATCCGCTTCCGACTTCCGGCTGAAACTTCGTGAGTGGTGGCATATCCTTCGGCCCTGAGCTGTTCAAGGGCAGGGTAAATAGTTGATTCTGTCGGCCGACAGGTTCCTTCGGAGAGCTCCTCGACCCGTTTTACAACACGGTAACCATAAGACTCTTTGTCTTTGTAGAGAACCTTCAAAAGAAAAAATTTAATCAAACCCTGATTAATTAATTTTCGCCAGTAGCCTTCGCTTGTTAAATCCATAGTGACACCTTGGTGTTAATTCCAAAATCCAAATATCAAATTCCAAATGCCAAATATAAAGGAGATCGTGATTTTGGCATTTTTGCGTGAGCTTCCCCTCGTTCGTCACAGTATATTTAGTTTATATAAAATTGTAGAAGCTGTCAACCGTTCGTAATATCGGCTGAAATGTGTTAAAATATCAAAAAGTTGATCAAGAATATAAATATTTGGAGTCATATGCCAGAGTTACCTGAAGTAGAAACAATTAGACGCGGGCTCAAAGAGGTTATTGTGGGAAAGAAGATAATTGGCTTTGAAAAACGCGATCCTAAGATTATCCAATTTGAACCAGAGAATATCGAAGGGTATTCCATTTCTGATATTGAGAGGAGGGCCAAAATCTTGATCTTTAGACTGTCTCATGGGCGAAAGGATCTCTCTCATGTCGCGCCTTCTGAGCTACGAGGGACACAGCTGCCTCTCACACCAACCGCCAAAGGTGGGTTCGAGATGGGTCAAGATGACAAAATAATGTTAGTGCATCTGAAGATGACTGGTCAACTAATCTGGGAAGAAAATCCAGGCGTCAAAGATTTTCAATTAAGGAAAGGCCCTTCGACTCCGCTCAGGGCAGAAATTCGAAGAATTTCTGGTGGTCATCCCAGCCCTGACTGGGTGGCCAAATTGCCAAATGCTTATACTCGGGCCATTGTTCGTTTCGAGGATGGCTCAGTTCTCTTCTTTAACGATTTGCGTCGATTTGGCTATATGAAACTTTATTCAATTCAGGATTCAGAATTCAGAATTCAGAATCAGAGTAAATACACCATGACTGGATTTTCTGATATTCCAGAGTTGTCAAAACTTGGCCCAGAGCCCTTTTCTGCCGAATTTACGGTTGAATATTTAATGCGAAAAGCGGCCAAAATTCCGAATCGCAAAACTAAACAATTCATTACCGACCAGGAAATTATTTCTGGAGTAGGCAATATTTATGTCGATGAGGCGTTATTTTACGCCAAGATTTCACCACTGCGTTTGGTTAAGGATATTAAATTGAACGAGTGGCAGAAAATTCGTGATTCAATTATAAAAGCGCTGGAGTTGGGTCTCGAATACGGCGGGTCCTCCGAGGATACTTATGTTGACGCCTTTGGCAATCAGGGCACGATGAACGATCATACCAAGGTCTATCGTCATACCGGGGCTGATTGTCCTGCTAGTTGTGGTGGCACGATAAAGCGAATTGTGATCGGGGGAAGAGGAACGCACTTTTGCCCGAAGTGCCAGAGTTAGCTAGCTTGTTCACTAATTCACTTGTCTACCCCGCCTAAGCCCAAGGCGGGGCGAGCTTGATCACCTACTCATTTACTCACTTATTTACTGATTCATTCACCAATTGGATTTTATTGCTCAATTGTCTGTTTTGTGTTATTTATGAAGAGGCTTCGTCGCAAAATATTGACGCGGAGCAGTTGTTTGATCGAAAAACGATAGTCATCAAAACTTGGGCAAGGGGGATCAAATGCTTAAATTTCTGCAATGCATTCGAGTGAGGCGATTGCTTAATTCAACCCGGCCGTTGTCAGATGAGGAAATTGTTGAAATCTTCCTCTTTTATGGTATTTTGCGCCAGATTGAACTGGAGGGATTTTCCGGGGCACTGGTGCCCGATCTTTGGCAAGTCAGTCAACATCAGGAGGAAGTGCTTCGCGTATTTGAGAAGCGAATGCCAGTGCTGCTTAAATATCATATCAGTGGAATTGTGACGACCGCCGAGGATATTTCGCTCGGGCTTCTTCTGGGCAGGAGGATGAAGACAAGGGTGGAAGCACTGCGCTTGACGGATGATGGTCAGTATGAGATTTCGGAGGGATTTTCCGAACTCATCGATCACAAATCGGTGATTCTGGTCTTGTCCAGTCCTAGTCGTGAGACGAACAAGTTTGTGGCCAAGGTATCGAAGCTCGTCTATTGGTCCGGTGCTACCTTGACCGATGTTGTCTTCCTCTTCGACAACGGGGTGTTGCCGAGGGACTATTCCTGTCATTTCGCGACGGTTACCTACCATAGCTTGCTTCGCATGCCCTGTGTTTGCGAGACTTCAGATGTGGAAGTTTCGGCCTAATTTCATCTCCCGGGAGTAGCAAAAGCTACTCCCGAATTTATTGACATTTTATTATTGCTTCTGGTAGATTATTTGTATGAAAATGATTGCTACAAAAACTTGGTTTTTCTTTTATTTTAGATCTGACCATCAGGCCGGCATTCTTTAGTACGCAAGTGAACAAGTGAGCAAGCAAGTAACTAATGATAAACTGGCCACAGGGCCAGATTTTTGTTTTTATGAGCTATCAATATTGATGGCTCATATCGAGCAAAAAAGGAGGGTGAATGTCATGAGCGAGGGTTATTTCGTAGACAAGCCCTTCGGGTTGATTCCCGACCAAATCACGGAGAGAGAAGCAGCTTTGGCTGCCGAACGGAGGAAAGAGATTTGGAGTGCAACCTTTCACGCGCTTGAAAGTCATGCCTCCATGCATATCGGCACGGTGACCGAAATTGTCCTGATGACTCTGTCTGGCCAGGATGAGAGTGCAGTCGAGGAGAAAATGAAATTCTTCCAAGGACTGTCTCCTCACCAGAAGTATGCTGTCTCGCGGTTCTTGGTCAGTATGACCAAACCGCGCTATCACCGGCTTTTCCCTAGCCCGATTTAGTTCGGGCAGAAAAGGCAAGTTGTGACTTGCGAATTTCTTGGGTGGTCATTATTTTGACCACCCAAATTTTAATTGTTATACTGTCGATAGAAATTATTAATCTGAGCAATTAGCTCACATTTTATTTATGGAAAAATATGCAGCGGTAATTTTGGCGGCAGGTAAGGGGACCAGGATGGGTTCAGGGGAAGGCTCGGAGATTCCAAAGGTAATGTATTTGTTGGATGGGGAGCCAATTATTCACTCCAGTGTTGAGCTTGTGAAGGTGGCCGGAATAGAAAAAATTGTTTTGGTCGTCGGATACAAAAGGGAATTGGTTGAAGAATATTTTGGTGATGAAGTTGAATATGCAGTTCAGGAGCAGCAATTGGGTACTGGCCATGCCGCTGCAATGGCAGAGGGAGTTCTCAGGGGCAAGGCTGAGTCAATTATTGTGTTTTATGGTGATAACCCTCTCTACAAGCCAGAAACTGTTCGAGCATTGATCAATCTGTATGAAAATCCAGTGACAGGAGACAAGCCGACGGTGGCGATGCTTTCGGTAAATTTCGAAGATCCGATGTCTTCTTTCTTTGGTCGAATTATTCGCGATGAGGATGGCGAGGTTGTCGGAATTGTAGAGCAAAAGGATTGCAGTGAAAATCAGTTGAAAAT
>JAPLVL010000066.1 GCA_026397135.1 Candidatus Berkelbacteria bacterium | reverse complement strand
TGTGGTAACCCTCCTAAGAAATTTCAACGTTTCCTTAAGAGGTTACCACTTTTTTATTGCAAAAAATTAACAAAAACTTGCCGTACAACTTTTTCGTGTTCAGCTGAGCACGAATTTACCACACTAAAGAGTGAGGAGCCTAAAATTGTCGTGAATTTTACAACGGCCGAGATTATTTAAGGACAGATTGTGATCTAAAGTTTTGGATAAATATTGTCAGAGAATACTCTGGTTTGTTTGGTTTTTGTTCACCAAATCATTTAGAACACGCCAACGGCGCTCTTTCTCTGCCCAGGGGATCGGATCACCCAGTTTCCAGGCGACAGTGCCTTCGCGAGGAGAGTATTTATTGTTGAACGCTTGTTTGAATTGGACAATCCTGAGAACTTCGGCTGTTTGCTCGAAATCTTCCTCTGTCTCTCCGGGAAAACCGACAATCGTATCAGTAGTAAGAATCAAATCTGGAATTTGTAATTTCATTTTCTCAACCAGCCTTAGATACTGCTCCTTGGTATAAGGCCGATTCATCGCCTTCAAAATCTTGTTGCTGCCAGATTGAAGAGGCAGATGGATTGTTTTATTCACTTTTGGAAGAGTCGCAATAGCTTCAATAATCTCATCCGTCATATCCTTGGGGTGATTTGAGGTAAAGTTAATGATGAAATCACCAGGAATGACATTTATTCTTTCCAGTAATATCGTAAATGCAGTCTTCTGAGTGTTTGTGATGGGATCTCTCGTCTCGCTCAATCCACCCACCGGCCTTCGACTCTGAGGTAGCTCAGGCTCGAAGAGTGGGTTCTCAATGACTCGAGATGACAAAAAGTCCTGAATCCTTAATCCTGAATCCTGATTTTTGTATGAATTCACATTTTGTCCAAGGAGCGTTATTTCCTTCATGCCTTTCGAAAGTAAACTTTTCACATCCTCGATTATTTCCTCCATCGGTCTGGAAACCTCGCGGCCGCGTGTGTATGGTACAGCGCAATAAGAGCAAAAATTATTGCAACCTTTCATGATAGGGATGAAACTAGTTGCGAGTGAGTCAGCGAATATGTGAGTTAGTGAATCAGTTTTTATGTTAAATTTTATAATTTCAGATATTGCTTTATTATCTTCACCGTCCCAGAGAGACGCGCCTTTTTTCTCAAATCGTTCGCGATCAGGAGCAAGGAGACAACCGGTCACGATTACAGTTTTTCCTGCTTTGATATAGTTTCGACAAAAACTGAGAGCTCGATCGACGCCAGTCTTGCGGACGGAGCAATTCAGAATAAAAATGATCTCTGCTTCGTTTTCTGTCGACTCGACGAGGCCAGCTTGTCCGAGCATGAAAGAAATACGCGCGGCGTCCCACTCGTTGTATTGACAGCCCAAAATTTTTATAAAAAATGTCATAAAAAAAGTCACTTAGGTCACTTAAGTGTATTAAGTTTCCTAAGTGACTTGAAACGAGCAATTATTATTCTTTCTTGTCTTCTTTTTCAGTAGCCTCTTCGCCCTTCCCAATACTTTGTCGGGACTCCGACCGTAGTGTCGGAGCTAGGGAATAATAGGCTTTATTTCTCTTCAGATTCTGGTTTCTCTTCAGTCTCCGTAGCTTCGGTCTCTTCTCCCTTATTCTCCACCTCGATTGCGTCAACATCCTCGACAACTTCATCGGTCAACGCTTCAAGTTCTTCTTCACTTCTTGGTTCCTGGACAAAAGCGATAATTTCTTCCGGCTCTGAGAGAACTTCGACGCCGGCTGGAATTGCAAGGTCAGAGATCTTAATATTTTTCTCGAAGTCATCGAGAATTGAAATATCAACAACGATTTCGGCGGGGAGATCAGCTGGTAAACATTCGATCTCGATGCTATCGATTGGAGTGATTAGTGAGCCTTCAAGTTGGATCACAGCAGTAGAAGTGCCTTCAAATTTGATCGGAATCTCAGCATGAATCTTCTCCTTCATATTGATTTTTAGAAAATCAACATGAAGAACCTGTTCAGTCAATGGGTTTAATTGAAAATCATGAACTAGTGTCTTAAATTTCTTCTCGCCAGCTGTCATGTCGATCAAATTTGAAGTTCCGGCATGGCGGAAAACACGGTCAAACTCTAATTTGTCCATTGAGATAGCGATGGGCTCGAAATTTTTGCCATAAATAATCGCCGGGATTCTACCTTTGTGGCGAAGTTGATTTGTTTTTTCAGCCCGTAATTCTGCTTTTAATTTAAATTCAGTCATTCTTACCTTACTTACTTACTTATTTATTTACTTACTTACTTACTTACTGTCTATTTATTATCTTTGAAAAGCTCAGAGAGAGGCTGTTGCCAGTCCTTCAATAAGCGGTATGTCTCAATCACATCATCCGGTTTGACATTGTCCTTGTGGATTTGCTTTTGTTTCGATTGTTTGGAGAGCGTAACGGTAGCCAGAAGTGGCATGTGGTTAACGCAATTTAACTCCAGGAATACGATTGAATCGACGACACCCCTGATTTGAATCGACGCAAAATTATACTGCTTGCCGCATTGCGGACAGCGGACATTCTTTTGGACGGTTACAAGCAATTTATACAATTCCTGATGATTCATAAGCTCTGAAAATTATAGCTAAATTCTGCTTCAAAGTCAAGGACGGAGTCATGATTAAGAGATAAGAATTAGGCAGTGGACATTTATAATGATATTTATTTAATTTTGCTCTCTAAGAAGATGATTTCGTCGCGAAGTTCTGCCGCTCTCTCAAACTCCATATTCTTGGCAGCTTCTTGCATCCGCTCTCTCATTTCGGCAATCACCCGTTTCTTTTCCTGCTTGGACAGACGGACGAAATCGTGATCTATCTCGGACAGTTTCTTTTCCTCCTCGATTTTTTCAGGTGCAACATTTTTGGAGATGCTGATCGGAGTAATGTCGTGTTTCTGGTTGTACTCTTCCTGTATTTTTCGTCGATTTTGGGTTTCGCTAATGGCTGCCTCCATCGATTTGGTCATATTGTTTGCGTACATAATGACGCGGCCTTCGCTATGTCTGGCTGCTCTTCCCATTGTTTGAATCAGAGAAGTCTTGCTACGCAGAAATCCTTCCTTGTCGGCGTCGAGAATTGCAACCAGTGAAACCTCAGGAAGATCGAGTCCTTCACGAAGCAAATTTATTCCGATTACGACATCATACTTTCCGAGTCGAAGTTTGTGGAGGATCTCGAGCCGTTCAAATGTTTCAATGTCAGAATGAAGATAAGCAACTTTGATTTGGCGTTCAGCTAAGTATTCGGACAATTCCTCTGCCATTTTCTTGGTCAGAGTTGTGACCAAAACTCTTTGATTTTTGGCGATATTTTTGTCGATTTCAGAAATCAAATCTTCAATCTGACCCTGACTTTTTCTCAACTCGACTATCGGGTCAAGCAAGCCGGTCGGACGGATGAATTGGCGAACAATCGCGTTATTAGTTATTGGTAATTGGTCGTTGGTAGTTAGGGCTGAATTTTCGCTTGAGCTTTTACGAAGTTCGTATTCGCCTGGGGTGGCCGAAACATAGATGACCTGATCAATCTTCTTGGCAAATTCAGGGAATCGCAGCGGCCTATTATCATAGGCTGATGGTAGCCGAAAACCAAATTCAACCAATTTGTCTTTGCGCGAGCGATCACCTTCAAACATTGCGCCAATTTGCGAAACGGTAATATGCGACTCGTCGATGAACATCATCAGATCCTTAGGGAAGTAATCGATCAGTGTTGTTGACGGCTCACCAGGGGTTCGCCCATCGAAATAGCGTGAATAATTCTCAATTCCGGAGCAAGTGCCTGTTTCAGTAATCATTTCGAGGTCATAATTAGTTCGTTGCTCGATTCGTTCTGCCTCGAGAAATTTGCCCTCTTTTTTAAACTTATCAACTTGGATCTTCAAATCCCTGCCTATTTCTTCGATTGCCTTTTTTTGTAAATCTGGAGGAGTCAGGAAGTGAGTTGCTGGAAAGACCTCAAATTCATTAAATTGCTTGATTGGAGCACCGGTAATCCAGTCAATTTCGGTAATTCTCTCAACATTATTTCCAAAAAACTCGACTCTGATTGGATTATTGGCATAGGCTGGCAAAATTTCAAGAAGATCACCGCGGAGGCGATAAGCTCCACGCTTAATTTCAAAATCGTTTCGATCGTATTGCAAGATATTTAGTCGCTTCAGAAATTCGTCGCGCCGAATCGATTCGCCAACTTTAAATTGAAAGTTTTCCGCTAGGTAAAATTCTGGAGAACCGATGCCGTAAATGCAGGAGACGGAGGCAACAATAATCACGTCGCTCCTGGTCAATAGTGCGTGGGTGGCAGCGTGGCGAAGTCGGTCAATTTCATCGTTGATCGAAGAATCTTTCTCAATATAGGTGTCGGTCTGAGGAATATAGGCTTCGGGTTGATAGTAGTCATAATATGAAACAAAATAATGGACTGCATTTTCGGGAAAATACTCTCTAAATTCGTCAGCCAACTGAGCAGCCAAAGTTTTGTTGTGAGCAATTATCAAAGTTGGTCTGCCTGCCTTTTCGATAACATTGGCCATGGTGAAGGTTTTGCCCGATCCGGTAATACCCCAGAGAGTTTGATGTTTAACTTTGTTTTTCAAATTCTTTGACAATTGCAAAATTGCTTCCGGTTGATCTCCGGCCGGTTGAAATTTCGAATGAATTTTAAATTTGTGCTGTTCCATTTTTTGATTATACACAACTATCGATTATTGACAAATATAGGGGAAGTGGTAAGATAGACGACATACTTGGAAAGGAAACCACTTGGTATCTTGATAAACTGGCACGCTAGTTTATCACTGTTTCGGCTCACCTGAGCCAATTCTGAACAAGAAAGGACCCAAACCATGGTTTTGGACACGCTTCACAACGAAATCGCTGACCAATTGCAACCGGCATCCGCCGGCACTGGTGCAAGTAAGAAACCTGTGGCTACCCGCTTCGAGGCCGTTTGCCCCGACTCGGGGCAAGTTCTCGCCTCCAAGCATCTCGATCTCTCCTGTATCGAGACGGGGGACACTCATCGCGCGCAGATCGCGCTGCGGCGAGCATATCCCGGTGCCGAAATCAGGAAGATTAATCTCTTCCAGGATTAGGCAGGGGGCCAAAGTATGGTTTCTTTCACTCGCCAAGCGTATGCAGGGGTCAGAATCCCCGTTGTAAAGTGCCATTGCGATGTTCACGATGGCATCAATGGAAGCAATCGAAGCTTGCGCAAGAGCAAGCATGTTCCCAAACCGAAGAAAACACATGCGGCTGCGGAGAATTATTTCTTCGCGCCAGATCCAGTCCGTTAGACTCAGCGTCCCGACAACCTTGTCGGGACGCCTTTTTTATGAAGCTTTTTTGCGTTCGTTTTGACGCCATTTCTCAATTTCAGCGTGATTGCCTGAGAGCAGAACTTCTGGGACGGGCCAATCTTTATAAATTTCTGGCCTTGTGTATTGTGGATATTCGAGCAGGAAATCGCCAGACTCATCCTTTTGCATGAAACTTTCATCCGTTGCGGAACCAGCGGCAAGGACACCGGGAATTAAGCGGGAAACGGAGTCGACAAGTGCCATTGCTGGGATTTCGCCGCCGGTCAGAACGAAATCACCGATTGAAATATCTTCGTCAACCAAATTTTGTCTGATTCTCTCGTCAAATTCCTCGTAATGGCCACAAAGCAAAATCAGATGGTCGAAGTTGCTTGCCAGTTCGACAACTTTGTCCTGCGTCAATCGTTTCCCTTTGGGAGAGAGGAGAATAACCTTGCTTCTGGCTTCTGACTTCTGGCTTCTGACTTCTGTAATTGCTTTGTCTACGACATCGACTTTCAGAATCATTCCTTTGCCGCCACCGTAAGGAGAATCATCAACGGTGCCGCGTTCGTCAAAACCGAAATCATGGAGTTGGTGAAAATTTATTTCTACTAAATTTTTGTCCTGCGCTTTCTTTAGCATGCTGGTCGAAAACGGCCCATCAAACATGCCTGGAAAGAGGGATATAATGTCGAATTGCATAAGTCACTCAGGTAACTCAAGTGACTTGAGTGACTTATGCAATCAAAAGAGCCGCCAAACAGCCGAGCTGTGGCGACTCTTTTTAAAATACAAGTTGTTAGGCCAAGACGTCGGATGGAACATCGTCCAAAATGTCGTCATTGCTGCTGTCGTCGTCATCGTGGCCTGGACGCTCGGAACCTTCTGGTTCGACAATTTTTAGATTTAGTCTGGCATTATTCTTGGCACCGAAAACGCGAAGTAAAGTGCGGATTGCTTTGGCAGTTTTGCCTTCTTTGCCGATAATTTTGCCCATGTCGGCTGGATTGACATAGAGTTTGATCAAAACGCCTCTTTCATCGATCGTGCGCTCGGTTTTGACGTCGGACGGATTTTCGACAATCGCTTTGACAACGTCTTCAATAAATTTCTGATCTTCTTCCACGTGGTCCTTTCTTCACTGGTCTTCTCTGAGACTCTAGCGAAAACTAATTACTACTAATTCATCCATATTATATCGGAAAGGAATTTATCTATCAATGTTTTCGTAATTACTCTTTTTCTGGCTCAGCGACAACTTCGGACTCAACTTTTTCCTCGATTTCAGCTGGGTTTTCCACAGTCTCTTCGGCGGTTTCTACTGTTTCTGTGGCTTCTTGCTCTGGTTCAACTGTTGTTGTTTCCTCTGCGACTGGAGTTTCTTTCTTCTCTTCTGCGACGTCGGCCTTTTTCTCAACTTCAATTGATTTATTCAAAGTTGTGGCAATACGATTTTTCTTTGGCAGAATTTCGAGATCGCACATCAGATTGTTGACTGTATCTGAAGGCTGAGCACCTTGGCTGATCCAAAACAAGGCTCGCTCTTTGTCGATGACGAGTTCTTTTGGTTTCATAATTGGGTTATAATGGCCCAAAATTTCTATAAATTTTCTCTTGACTGCTTTTCTCTGATCGGCGACAACGACGCGATAGGCAGGACTGTTTTTCTTACCGACTCTAGTAAGTCTGATCCTCAACATTTTTCTCCTAAAATTTAAAATTTGCAAAGTAAGAGTAACAAATTAGCCCTTAAATGTCAATGTTGTGCGATATCCACGGATGAAATCGGCATAACTCATTTCTTTCTTGCCTTCCGGTTTGACTCGATCAATGATCAAGTCGCCATCTTGGTTGAAATGAGCAGCCAAAAGCTGGATCCTTTTGCCGTTTTTGATTGTGAAAACCTTGGGCCAAGAATCGAAAGCTCTAATTTTTCGCTCAACTGTAACTGCAGGCGTCTTTTCGTCAACAAAACCATCTTCTTTCTTGAATAAATGGGAAAAAGTGACTTCCTTTTCGTCTTGAGCAACGGTTTTAAGATCTCCAGCCAAAAAATAGGGCAAAATGTTGAGCAATTGATCAGCTGCAACCTTGGCGAGAAAATTTTTCAAAATAGTAGTTGTCTCACTTCCGCGAAGATTAACATAGGTTTGGGCAATAACATCACCGGCATCCATTTTGTTGGCGGTAAGCATCAGAGTTACTCCGGCTTCTTTGTCGCCTTCGAGAATTGTCTGTTGAACAGGGGAAGGACCGCGATGACGAGGCAAAAGTGACGGGTGAATATTAATTAGCCCCAGTGGAAAGAGGTTTAATATCTCAGGTTTTATGAGTTGGCCGAAGTCAGCCATCACCCCGATTTTTGGTTTTAGTGCCTTGATTTTGGCAATAATTGTCGGATTGTTGATGTTTTCGGTCTCAATCAATGGCAACTCATACTTTTTTGCAATTTCTTTGATTAAATTTACGTTGTCTTTGTGAGTTCTTGAAGTTACTTCTGCTTTCCCAGTCACAACCAATTTAACCTTGAATTGAGGTGATTTTGCCAATTCTAGAAGTGCTGGCACACCAAGATCCCCGGTCCCAACGAAAATAAGATCAGTTTCCTGGAGATGGTCAGGCAAGAGGGTTGCATTTAGATGGTCGATTTCGTGCTGAATGGCGCGGGCATAATAACCTTTTGCAGAGATTGTGATCTCCTTGCCATAGCGGTCTTTGGCTGCAATGGTTACTTCTCTGGGCCGCTTCACCAGGATTTCCATACCAGGAAATGAAAGACAGCCCTCAACCATGTTGACCTCTTCCTTTGAACTCTTGGTGATATTGGGATTACAGAGCACAGTTAATGGGAAGCTCGGAAGCTTGGCTTCTTTGTCTCCATTAAATTCACAGACCAGAACCTTTTGTGAAACACCAACTTGAGGTGCGGCCAACCCAATCCCGTTGTTCTGTCGCATGGTTTCGACCATGTCGTCGATCAAAGTTTCCAATTCTAAATCAAAATTGACAATCTCGGAAGTAGTTTGTCGGAGAATCGGGTCGGTAGTTTTTCGAATTGGTCTAATCATATTTAGTAAAAATAGTGAGTAAGTGAGCAGGTGGGCAAGTGAGTAGATGAGCAGGTAAAAAATATATTATTAATAACCTGTTCACTTATTAACCTGTTTACCTACCTACCTCCTTACCTCCATTATACCCTTTTGGGTGGGTGCTGTGCCAGAGCCAGGCACTTTTGGCCATATCATTCAAAGAATATTTCGCTTTCCAATCCAGTATTTTGTTGGCACGGCTGGGATTTGCAACCGAAACTGCCAAATCACCCGATCTCCTTGCTTCGATCACAAGTGGGATGGATTTTTCACTCGCCTTTTCAACCGCCTTTATCACTTCAAGCACACTATATCCCACTCCGGTACCGAGGTTGAAGATTTCGGTTTTTTTCTTCTCTTGCAAGTAGTTTAGCGCCCCAACATGTCCAGAAGCGATATCCTCGACATGGATGTAATCTCGAATACCTGTGCCATCGGGAGTATCGTAGTCATTTCCAAATACTTTTAGCGAATCGAGTTTGGAAAGAGCGGCGTAAATTGCCATCGTCATCAGATTTGAAGGTGATTTTTTGTTTTCGCCCATTTTTCCATTCAACTCTGCTCCTGATACATTGAAGTAGCGCAGGGAAATTGATCTCAAACCAGA
>JAPLVL010000059.1 GCA_026397135.1 Candidatus Berkelbacteria bacterium | reverse complement strand
CTTTTGAGTTTACTTGAAAACAAAGATACATTGGCTTTTGAAATACTGACCGGATTTGAGATCAAAGCAGAGCAAATCAATTTGATTTCGAGCCTCATCAGCCACAAACCGGCACCTTCGGACAAATCGGCAAGCCTCGACGCCAAGCGCTCGATTCAGCTCGCAGTTCATTACGCCTCGAAATACAATCATCTGAGCGTCGGCTCCGAACATTTGCTTTTGGCTCTCATTTCATCGAAAAATTTTAATTCATATTTAATTATCGAACGAATAGGCATTGATCCGAAGAAAATTAAGCGTCAAATTGAGTCGATTTTCAAAGGAATCAGTCGCTCGTTTAGTAAAGATGAGTCCGGTAATCTTCCAAATGCCAGTATTCCAATAATGCCAGAAAATCAGTTTGCGGAAGAGGGATTTGACGATTTGAACTTCCTTGGCGGGCCAAACGGAATGCCGCCATTCACCCAAACTGCCACGCCACCACGCAAAGAATCGGTATTGGAGAGTTATTCTACCAACCTGACCAAGCAAGCAGAGGACGGGAAACTCGACCCGGTCATCGGTCGCGAAACTGAAATTGCTCGAGTCATTCAAACACTCTGCCGTAGGACCAAGAATAATCCAATCCTTGTCGGTGAGCCCGGAGTAGGCAAGACAGCCATCGTCGAGGGTCTGGCCCAACGCTTGAGTAGCGGCCATGTACCGGCCAAACTAACCGGCGCAGAGATTTATTCGCTTGATTTGGGCTCGATTTTGGCTGGCACCATGTATCGCGGTCAATTCGAAAGCCGAATCAAGAAGATCATTGCTGAAATCGAAAAGCGTCCGAACATCATCCTCTTTGTTGACGAAATTCATACCATGGTTGGGGCTGGCTCGACTGAAGGTTCGATCGACGCTGCCAATCTTTTGAAACCAATGCTGGCCAAGGGAACCCTACGGATGGTTGGCTCAACTACCTTTGACGAGTACAAGAAGCATATTGAAAAGGATCCTGCTTTTGAGCGACGCTTCCAGCCTGTCTATGTTTATGCTCCAACAGTCGAACAAACTGTTGAAATTTTGCAGGGATTGAAGCCGTATTACGAGAAATTTCACAATGTTATTTATGAAACTGAAGCAATCAGAGCTGCAGCCGAACTCTCAGAGCGCTTTATTCACGACCGATCGCTTCCAGACAAGGCAATAGACCTGATCGACGAAGCTGGCGCAGCCAAAAACAGCAAAATCGAAGTAAAAGACAAAACAACCCCGCTGAAGAAGGATTTGGTAGCACTAAATCGCCGCAAAGAAGCTCTGATCAGTGCCGAAAAATACGAAGAAGCGGCCAAACTTCGCGAAAAAGAACTGCAAATTGAATCAACTCTCAAGGCACTACAATCAGAGAAATCAACACTGCCAGCCAAAATAGTCAGCGCCAATGATATCGGTGCAATGGTTTCGGATTGGACAGGAGTCCCGACTTCAACAATGACAGCCGGCGAGAAGAAAAACTACCTTAATCTCGAAAAACGACTGAAGAATTACATTATCGGGCAAGATGAAGCAGTTGCCGAATTAGCCAAAGCAATCAAGCGATCCCGAGTCGGAATTTCAAATCCGGCTAGACCGATTGGATCTTTTATTTTTCTAGGACCAACAGGAGTAGGCAAGACAGAGTCAGCCAAAGTTCTGGCCAAGGAGGTCTTCGGCTCAGTTGACGCACTGATCAAGATCGACATGTCGGAATTTATGGAGAAACACAATGTTGCCAGATTGATTGGAGCACCAGCTGGCTATGTCGGATATGAGGAAGGTGGCAGGCTGACAGAGAAAATCCGCAAGAACCCTTATTCTGTTATTCTTTTCGACGAAATCGAAAAGGCTCACCCTGAGGTTTTCAATATTTTGCTTCAAATCATGGAGGACGGCGTGCTTTCGGACGCCAAAGGACGCAAAGTTGACTTCAAAAACACCATAATCATCATGACTTCCAACCTCGGAACTGACGTTTTGCGACGCCAACCCTCGATCGGATTCAACAACGCCGCAGACAAAAAAGCGGTTCACGAGAGATTAACTGATTCTGTCATGGAGACGGTCGAGAAGACCTTCCGCCCTGAATTCATCAATCGTCTCGACAAAACCATTGTTTTCTACCCACTCTCTGACGCATCTCTGCGCAAAATCGTTGATCTTCAGTCTCAAGAATTGATTGATCGCCTCAAACAGCAAGACTTGGAGCTTGAAATCAGCCTCACTCTCCGCACGTGGATTGCAAAGAAATCCTACAAGCCGGAGTTCGGTGCCAGACCAATTCGCAAATTTATCGCAGATCATCTCGAAAATCTCTTGAGCGACAGTCTGCTTCTCGAAAAATATCCAAAAGGCTCTACTATCAAAATGTCGATCACAGAAGACCGAATTACTCTAAACTAATTAATCACACTGTAACGGTGATTTCCGAAGTGCCTGTTGAGCGAGCTATCTCGAATTTGAAACGCAAGAAGCGAACAATTCGAGAAACGAGTGAATAGGCTGGCTAGAGCGGACGAGAAGAAGTAAAGTCTACAGCACTGAAAATATTCCAATGTCTCCAAAACAGCCCCTAATCGGGCGCAAAATTGAGGAAGGTTTGAAACGTTTTCCCCTTGAAGAGAGAGAACAAATTATCAAGGCCTATCTTTTGGCAAAGGAAAGACACTTTGGACAGAAGCGTCGCTCCGGCACGGCTTACATTGCCCACCCGGTCAGGGTCGCACTTGAATTAGCAAGGGACAACTATGATTACAGGACGGTTGCAGCCGGATTTCTTCATGATGTCCTCGAGGATACCAAGACTGAAAGTTCTGAAATTACCAAACTTTTCGATCCTGAAATTGCCAGAATTGTTGACGGCGTGACCAAAGTTTCGACAATCAAATTGAAAAATAAGGCAAAAATCTTCTCGGATCATCGACATTTTCTCGATCAGGTCGACAATTATCGCAAAATTCTCTTCGCTACAACTTCAGATCCGCGGGTTATGATTCTGAAACTCTACGACCGCCTCGACAATGTCCGAACAATCCGCTGGCTGCCACAGAGAAAAATCGTTTTTTATGCCAGAGAGACAATCGAAATCTTCGCCCCGATCGCCGAACGGCTTGGTATGGGCTTGGTCAAGACGAAGCTGGAGGACCTTTCTTTCCGGTACGCTTACCCTCAAGACTACGCCAAATTCAAGAAGTCAATCGCCGGACTTTACAAAAATCCTGAAGAAAATGTCGCCCGAATGCTGCCAGAGGTCAAAAAGGCGCTTCGCAGAGCCAAAATCAAGGTCATTTCTCTCTCGGGGAGAGCAAAAGGAGAATACAGCCTCTACAAAAAGATTGAGCGCAAAGGCTCGGTCAATACAATCTATGATATTATGGCGCTTCGAGTAATTGTTGCCTCTATAAGTGACTGCTATCGTGCCCTCGGTGTCATTCATTCGCTCTATGAGCCAATTCCTGGCGAAATCGATGACTATATAGCCAAACCGAAGAAGAACGGCTACCGCTCGATCCACACCACGATCAAGGATCAGAAACATAATATTTTCGAAATTCAAATCCGAACGGAGGAAATGCACGAACAAGCCGAGTATGGTGCCAATACTGCCCACTGGAATTACAAAGAAATTAGCCATGGCAGCGCACTCAAAGGCCACGCCGAAGACTGGACCAAAGAGCTCGAAAAACTGAAAAATATCAAAAACAAGAAGGAATTTCTCTCGGAATTGACCGAGCAACTTTTTGCTGAACAAATTTTCGCTTTCACGCCCAAAGGCGATATTATCAATTTGCCGGTCGGCTCGACTCCGATTGATTTTGCTTATCGAATTCACTCGAGCTTGGGCAACCGTTGCACCGGCGCCCGCATCAACGGTCGAATCGTACCACTAAACACGCCGATCAACACCTCCGAGGTAGTCGAAATAATTGCCGGAAAGGCAGCAAACCCTTCCTCCGATTGGCTCAGATTTATCAAAACCTCACAAGCTCGTCAGCATATTCGCGCCTTCTTACGCCAAAATCAAGAAGAGGAATTAATCGCAGCCGGTAAGATGAAATTGGCCGAATCTGCCGAGAAATTTTCTCTTGAATTGTTAAGTCCGACAGAAGCTGATCGCCAAATCGAAAAATCCCGTCTGCCATATAATTCTTATTCGAGATCACTCGTCGCGATAGGTGAGGGCGCAATGCGAACGATGAGCCTCCTTCGGGTTCTCTATCCCAAATTTAATTTTTCAAATGCTCGCGAGGCAAAACCAGCACAAATAGAAGAGGCGGAAAACCTTGATTTGTTGAAAAACATTCGCCATGAATTCGCCAAATGCTGCAAGCCCAAGCCATCCGACAAAATCATCGGCTACTTGGGACGAGAGCATATTATCAAAGTTCACAAAATTTCTTGCAAACGCATCAAAGGCGCCGAACAACGCCGTTTAATCGAACTTTAATCCACGCAACCCCGCCTAAGCCCAAGGCGAGGCAAGCTTGCCCACCTGCTCACTTGCTTACTTGCATACCTGCTCACCTGCATCACCGCCCATCCATTTGATTTTTATTTTTAATCTTGCTACGATTGGGCTTGTAAAATACTTTCTAAAATATAGCCGGAGTAACTATGTCAAAACAAAATTATCAAACACCACGCGGAACCAAAGACATATTGCCTCAAGACCAGCCCTATTGGATCAAAGTACGAGAGACAGTTGAGAAAACACTGAACGGACTTGGCTTCGGCCGTATTGATTTGCCACATTTTGAAAATTCTGATGTTTTTACTCGAGGGATCGGTGAGCAGACCGATGTCGTATCAAAGGAAATGTACTTTCTGGAATCTCACTCTGACGACGAATCAATTCGCTTCGCTCTCCGACCGGAAGGCACAGCCGGCACAGTCCGCTCTTTCATTCAGAACGGAATGTCTTCTTGGTCTCAACCAGTTCGACTCTTTTATTTCGGCGCAATGTTTCGCCATGAACGACCGCAAAAGGGCCGCTATCGCGAACTTTATCAAGCCGGTGTTGAGATTTTTGGCGATGAGACTGCCAAATCTGATTATTTGGCTATTATGTCGGCCTGGGAAATTTTGACCAGACTAGGGCTCAAGAATATTATCGTTTACACCAACTCGATCGGGTGTCCCAAATGCAGACCGAAATATTTACTTAAATTAAAAAAGTACTACAAGGAGAAATTGAGCAAAATGTGTCCTGACTGCCAGCGCCGTTTTGAGACAAATCCGCTTCGACTTCTCGACTGCAAAAACGAAGTTTGCCACGCCTTCGCCAAAGAGGCTCCAATTATGCTTGATTCCCTCTGCCCCGAGTGCAAAACTCATTTCCAAGATACTCTCGAATATTTGGATTATTTCAATATCAAATACGATCTTGACCCGACGCTTGTCCGCGGTCTAGACTACTATACTCAAACTGTTTTCGAAATTGTCGATCAAGCAGACAAAGGTCGCCAAGGCACCATCGCCGGCGGCGGTCGCTACAATGGCTTGGTAGAATTATTGGGCGGACCCAAAACTCCAGCTGTTGGTTTCTCACTCGGCGTCGAGAGAGTTATCTCTCTCATGAAGGAACAAAAGATTGAGGTAAACAAGCCTCGTGGCGTCGAAGTGTGTATCTTGCAGCTTGGCGAGAAAGCCAAGGAGATTTCCAAGAGTATTTACGACGCTCTGACCAAACACGATATCAATGTATATTTCGTCCCTTCCAACGACGGTTTGCGCCAACAAATCAAAACCGCTTCCAAACTCGATGCTCAATACGCCGTAATTATCGGTCAGCAAGAAGCGGTCAAGGACGAAATAATCCTCCGCGACCTCTCTGCTTCCTCTCAGGAGGTTTTTCCAGCCGCCGATGTAGCAGAAGCAGTCAAGAAACGACTTATCAAATGTGAATGCGCTAAATAAATTAACACCCCGAGAAGTCGGGGTGTTCTGTTTAATCATAGAAGACATTCAAATAATTGAGGCCAGTAGATGCCCCCAAGACGACGAAGACTCCGAGCGAGAGACCGGCATGCAATCCGATCGAAATACTGATAAGTAGAGTGACGAATATTCCCACCACTAGAATCTGCTTCTCGAAATCATCGAAATGATCACTGGCCCAGATAATTCCGATCCAGAAAAAGTAGAAAATGATATCGAGAAATAGGGCGTTTTTGTCCTCTTCCACCGCCAAATTCCAGAAAAAGACAACGACAAGCGCGATCGTGAACATTAGCGACTTCCAATGAATCTTTTTCACCAGAACCCTCCTTTTCGGCACAACTATTTATTTACCATAATTTCCAAAATGACACAAACAAAACCGCAAATTTATCTCCTTCTTGATAATGTTCGCTCAATGGAAAATGTCGGCTCGATATTCCGGACAGCTGATGCCGCCGGCATCGACAAGGTCATACTTTGTGGAATTACGCCCAAACCTCCGAGAAAAGAAATCGACAAAGCGGCACTCGGTGCTGTCGATTTTGTCGAGTGGAAGTACTGCAATAGCACGAAGTCAAAAATCGAAAGTTTAAAGCAAGAAGGATTTGAAATTATTGGCATAGAGCAGGATAAAAGATCAATTACTTATTCTAATTTTAAATTCGATTCTGCCAAAATCGCACTCATTCTTGGTAGTGAAACAGACGGCATTAATCCGGAAATCCTCGACCTCTGTGACCAGATATTGGAAATTCCAATGTATGGGCAGAAGAATTCTCTCAATGTCAGCGTCTGCGCTGGAATTATTTTGTTTGAACTAAAAAAGGTCCCGCCTCGATGAGGAGGCAGGACCAGACATGTTAGTCGCTCGAGCTGGTGTGGCTCGGCTTGAGCGACATACCAAGCAGCAGCGATAGGACGGGGAAGACCAGCAGATGTAGGTCAATCCCGTGCTGTTGGAAACAGCTGGCGATGCAACTTGCCACCAGCAGTAGTCCGATTCCGACTAGGACTACGCGGCTGCTTTTGGTAACAGCCG
>JAPLVL010000035.1:39481-46796 GCA_026397135.1 Candidatus Berkelbacteria bacterium | reverse complement strand
ATGAAGATCATCTCGCTAGCGCCGGAAGTATTATAAACAGCCTAATAGCGAATCTGATCGAACAAGCAAATTGTTCAAAATTCGCTCATTAGATAAATTAGACATTAGGTTTGAAAATGAAATTAAAGAAAAATGACAATGTATTGGTAATAGGCGGCCGCGACAAAGGGAAAAGCGGTGTTATTGAACGTGTATTCCCAAAAGATAGCCGAATCGTGGTCAAAGGTATTGCTATTGCCAAGAAACACGTCAAACCGTCACGCAAGAGCCCACAGGGTGGCATTATTGATATCAATCTGAAGATCACCGTATCAAATGTGATGATTATCTGCCCATCTTGCGGAAAACCGACAAAAATCGCTTACAAAGGCACAAATAATGACAAAAACAAACTGCGCATTTGCAAGAAATGCGGCCAAAGTTTGGAAGGTGGAATTAAATAATGGAAAATTTAGCAAAAAACTTTAAAGAAACAATTATTCCAACCCTCAAGAAGGAATTAAATTACAAAAACGATTTTGAGCTGCCAATGGTAGAAAAAGTCGTTGTTTCGGTTGGAATTGGCGATTACAAAGATGACAAGAATGCTATTGCCCATATTGTTGACGAAATCAGCAGAATTACCGGTCGCAAAGCCAAGACAAATCTCTCCAGAAAAGCGGTCTCTGCTTTCAAGCTCAGAATCGGACAGACGGTTGGCTTGACAACTACACTTCGTGGTCAGATTATGTATGATTTCATCACCAAATTGGTAAATATCGCTTTGCCTCGTGTTCGTGACTTCCGTGGACTTCCGACAACCAGCTTTGACCAGCAGGGGAATTACACTGTTGGAATCAAAGATTATACTATTTTCCCTGAAATTAAATTCGAAGAAGTCAAAGAACCATTTGGTCTCGAAGTAAATCTGAAAATCAGAGCCAAATCGCCAGCTGATGCCAAACTTCTCCTCCAACACCTCGGTTTTCCATTTAAGAAAGAAAGTAAATAAGGAATCAAATGGCAAAAAAATCAATGATTATCAAGGCCAATCGCACGCCCAAATATATGACCCGCACTATTCGCCGCTGCAAATTATGCGGACGAAAACATGCATATATTCGCAAATTTGGAATGTGCCGTATTTGTTTCCGTGAATTTGCTTCCAAAGGTGAAATTCCAGGTGTTAGCAAGTCAAGCTGGTAGTCGTCAGACCGTACGAATTAAACGAAATTACGAATAGATCGATTTCAAATAAATATAAAGGTATAAAAATGGATCAAATTGCAGATTTATTAACAAGAATAAGAAATGCCGGCGCAGTCGGAAAAACGGAACTTACCGTTTCCTTTTCCAAGCTCAAAAAAGCCATATTAGACATTCTTCAAAAGGAAGGCTTTTTGAGCAATGTTGAAATTGAAACTCTTGAAGAGAGACAAAGTCTCAAGATTACGATTTCGACCAAGAAGGCACCGACTCACCTTCGCTTGATTAGTAAATCAGGCCGAAGAGTTTATGTCAAAAGCAAAGAGATTCCAAAACCTCTTCGCGGCCTCGGCACTGTGATCATCTCAACCTCAACCGGTGTTACAACCGGACGAGAAGCGAGCAAAAAAGGTATCGGCGGTGAGCTGATCTGCGAAATCTGGTAATGATCAGCCGAAAATCGAATCAAGTGAATAAACCGAAAAATAGGAATATTCAAATTAACAACATTAAGTAGATTCGATATTAGGCTAATAAATTAATACGAAATTACGAAAAAAGGTATAAAATGAGCAAAATAGGAAAAAGACCAGTCAAAATCGAAGAAGGAGTCGAGGTTACAAATGACCAAGGCATTTTGACGGTCAAAAATGGTGAAAAGGTGCTTACGATGCCTATTCCGCGTGAAACCGAAATCGCGATCAATGCTGACAATGTCACTGTTACCCGAATCAACGATTCCAAAATCGCAAAATCGATGCACGGTTTGATCGCCAGATTGATCAACAATATGATTATTGGCGTCAAAAACGGTTTTACAAAAGAGTTGACATTTATGGGTACAGGCTATCGTGCCTCAGTACAGGGAACAGATTTGATTTTGACAATGGGTTACTCCCATGATGTCAAACTTGTAATCCCAACTGATCTTGAAGTCAAGGTTGTCAAAAACTCAATCTTGATTACCGGTATCAACAAAGCGACGGTTGGCCAATTCGCTGCCATCGTTCGAGAAGTCAGACCGCCGGAAGTTTACAAGGGTAAAGGTATTAAATACAAAGAAGAGCATATTCGCCGCAAAGCAGGCAAAACTGCAGCGAGCAAATAGGACAGGATTCAGAAGTAAGAATTAAGTAAATAGAATTAAGCAATAAGCTAAGTAGAATCATATGAACATTTTAAAAGGAAATTCAAAGCGGCCACGTTGCGTCGCATTCCGATCAAACCGATACATTACCGGTCAGTTTGTTGATGACGAAAAGAATGTAACACTCTTTTCCAAAAGCACCAAAATGATTGAAGGTAAGCAAAAACCAACCGAAAAGGCCAAGATTTTGGGTCAAGAGTTGGCCAAATTGGCAAAAAGCAAAAAAATCAACGCTATTGTCTTTGATCGAAATGGCGCAAAATATCATGGTCAAATCAAATCCCTGGCTGAAGGTTTACGCGAAGAGGGAATGGAATTTTAATCTAAAGGAAAGAAGATGGCAGATACAGAAAAAACAATTGGCGAGCAAAAACCTGAGCGTTTGAGCAAAAACTTCATGAGACCACGCGGCGAAAGACGCGAGCGTGAGCAGTCTGAATTTGAAGAAAGAGTTATTGAAGTCAGACGCGTAGCCCGAACAGTAAAAGGCGGACGAAGAATTCGTTTCCGTGCTTTGGTTGTAATCGGAAACAAAAAGGGCAAAGTTGGAGCTGCAATGGCCAAAGCCAATGATGTGACAGAAGCGGTCAAAAAGGCAGTCACCAAGGCCAAGAAGTGTATGATTACTGTCCCTGTGATTGACGGCACAATTCCTTACGAAGTCACCATGAAATACGGCTCTGCCGTAGTCATGCTTCGTCCTGCTGCAAGTGGTACTTCAATCGTGGCTGGTGGTAGTATCGAGCTTGCTGGTATTACCGACCTTCTCTCCAAGATGATGGGCAGCAATAGCAAGATCAACAATATCTTGGCAACAATGAAGGCATTTGGCAGTTTCAAGGAAGATTACATCAATAAAGTCAAAGATTATTCCAACAAACGCAAATTGGCCGAAACAAAAATTATTGAAAATACAGAGAAGCCTGCCGAGGTAACATTGGAAGTGAAAGATGATGCTGAATCAGTAAAGAAGGCTGTTAGCAAACCAAGCGCCAAGAAATCAGCTAAGAAAAGTATGAAATAAGAATTAAATAGTGCGCAAGTTTACAAGTAAACAGGTAAGAAAATTAGAAACCTGATCACTTGATTACCTGCTCACCTGTAAACCAGGAAATATATGGAATTAGTAAGCATAAAATCTAAACTAAAAAAACGGGTCGGACGAGGACTCTCTTCTGGTCAGGGCAAAACTGCCGGTCGCGGTACCAAGGGTCAGAGATCGAGAAGTGGTTTTAATATCCCAAAACGTTTTGAAGGTGGTCAAACCGCAATTTCAATGAGACTGCCAAAACTGCCTGGATTTACTTCGCACAAGGCCAAAGCTCTGATTATTACGCTTGACCAAATCTCGACATCGTTCAAAGATGGTGAAACAGTCTCGGCCAAGTCTCTTCTGGAAAAGGGTATTATCAAAAGCCTAAATACCAAAGTCAAAGTCTTGAACAATGGTGAGTTGAAGATTAAAGTCGTTTTCGCTCCAGAGATCAAAGTATCCAAATCTGTCACTGAAATTGCAGTGAAGCCAGAAAAAGTTGCAGAGCTAAAGACGGAGAAAACAGTAGAAGTTGAAGAGAAGCCAAAGGCAGAGAAAGCAGCCAAACCAAAGAAATCTGCAGAAACAAAATAGTACTCATATTTATGAAAAATACCACTTGGTTGCAGGTGGTATTTTTTTGTTGCAGAAAAGTCTGAATTAAGTTCAAATTGTCGTTGATTTTCTCTGACTGATCGGCTATAGTGAAATCAAATGAACAACATATTCAAATTTTGGCAGTACAAAGATCTTCGCAACAAAATTATTGTGGCCGCTTCTCTTTTGATTTTGACAAGAGTCTTGGCACATATTCCACTTCCGGGGGTAAACCTGGAGCAACTTCGCAACTTCTTCGATCAGAATCAGGTTTTTGGTTTTCTTAATATGTTTTCTGGTGGCACCATGAGCACCTTCTCGATTATTCTGATGGGTGTCGGCCCATACATTACAGCCTCAATCGTGTTCCAGCTTCTGGGCATGATTTTCCCAAAGATAGAGGAAATTCAGAAAGAAGGCGAATCTGGACGACACAAGATCACTCAGTGGACTCGCTTGGCAACCGTGCCGCTTGCTTTTGTTCAGGCATACAGCATGCTTCTGATATTACGCAATCAAGGTGTAATTCCAGCTTGGACAGTTTTTGATCTGGTCCTGATGCTTGTCTCTGTCACTGCCGGTACAATTCTGCTGATGTGGATTGGTGAGATCATTACGGAGAAAGGAATCGGCAATGGCGCGTCAATGATCATTGCCCTGGGTATTCTCTCGGGATTTCCAAACCAACTCAAAAACACCTGGCTCATACTCCAATCCGGTGACACCAAACAAATCTTAGGTGCAATTGTCGTAGCGCTTGTATTTATCGCTGTCACTGCTGCTATCATTGTGATTCAGGAGGGCCAGCGTAATATTCCAGTCACTTATGCTCGCAAAGCGCGATACGGACAAACCTCTGGATTTTCTAGCCAATTGCCCATTCGTGTTAATATTGCCGGCGTTATTCCTATCATCTTCGCCATGAGTATGCTTGTGATTCCGGGAGTTCTGTTCAAGTACCTGGAAAATGCTCGTACACACTGGCTCGCCAACGGCTCGACCGCTGCTTACAATTTTCTAAATAACCATACTTATTACAGTATTATTTATTTTGTGCTGGTTTTTCTCTTTACATTTTTCTACACAAACATTGTTTTCAAACCAGACCAAATTGCGGAAAATTTGCAAAAGCAAAGTGGCTTCATTCCTGGAATCCGACCTGGCACTGAGACCAAGGATTATCTTTACACCATTATCTCGAGAATTACCTTCGTCGGTGCTGTGTTTCTCGGCTTGATTGCGATCTTGCCATTTGTCATTCAATCAGCAACCAACATCACGACTATCACGCTGGGTGGTACCGGTATCCTGATTCTTGTCTCGGTTGTTATTGAAACGATGCGTCAGATGCAATCACAAATTACGATGCATACATATGAGCGTTATTAATATGCCAACTCCAAACTCCAAAAAGATATTTTCTTTCCTCGGTTTGCCAGCAAGTGGCAAAGGTACACAAGCTAAACTCCTAGCAGACAAATTACAAACCGATAGAATTGTTGGTGTTGGTTCGCTTATGCGTGAAATTCTGGCAAGCAATTCAAACGATCCATTCGTAACACAGATCAAGAAACGCTACAACGAAGGAACTCCGCAGCCGGATGAAGTTGCAATCGATCTGGTAAAGTCGTATCTTGATTCAGATCAGAGCGAAGATATTATTTTGGATAATTTTCCATTTTCAAATGCTCAGGCTCAATTTCTACTTGATTATGTCAAGCAAAACGAGCATGCTCTCTGGCAGAAGCCGGTATTAATTTATTTGAAATCTGAGCCGGAAACAATTATTCATCGCGCTTTGTTTCGCAAAGTCTGTGCTGCCTGCGAAACGATCTATGGAGATACTGATGAAATGATTTGTGAGAAGTGTGGTGGTCCGCTGGTAGTACGCTCAGACGACAAGGAAGAGACTTTGCGTCACCGAATCGCAATCTACCAGCCCAAGATCAAGGAAGTAATTGATTTTTACAAAAATAATGACCTGTTTTGTCTCGAGGTTGCAGCCGATCAGCCGATAGAATCGGTGGCGCTCGAAATTAACAAGAGAATCGATGAATATTTTGTCCTCTACTCAAATTGAAATACTGAAAAGCTGCGGCAAGAAGTTGGCCGAGACTCTTTTTTCGATTGAAAAGGACCTGAAGCCAGGAATTTCAACCAAAGAAATTGACAACAAGATTGAAAGCAAGATGGCAGAGCTGAAGATAAGGCCATCCTTCAAAAACTATTATGTACATGGTATTGGAGCCTTTCCGGCAGCAACCTGCATTTCGATCAACGACGAGATCGTTCATGGTATCCCAAGCAAAAGTCGAATTTTGAAAGAAGGGGACATTGTCTCTCTTGATCTTGGAGCTGAACTTCAGGGTGTTTACACCGATATGGCCAAGACTTATGGTATTGGGAAAATTTCAGACAAAGCCAAACTTTTGATTTGCGAAACAGAAAAATCTCTGGCCAAGGGTATCGAAGAAGCCGTCTTGGGCAACCATTTGGGTGATGTTGGCAATGCGATCGAGAAACTGGCCAAGGAATCAGGGTTGGGAGTGATTCGGGAATATGTCGGTCATGGCATTGGTACGAAGCCCCACTTGCCACCGCAAATTCCAAACTACGGTCAGAAGGGGAGTGGTCCGGCGATCAAAGAGGGTATGGCTCTAGCGATTGAGCCGATGCTGACTTTGGGCAGTGAGTGGACCAAAGTGGCCAAGGATAACTGGACGGTTCACACTATTGATGGTTCACTAGCTGCGCATTTCGAGCACACTATTATCATCGAAAACGGCAAGCCAGTCATCGTCACTGTAGTTTAAGACTGGGAGGCCCGAGCTAAGAGAAGGAAAAATGGAAATCGCACTAGTTGCCGCTTAATTCCTGAGATTCAGTGTTGACTTATTCAAATAATTATGTTAAATTTAACAGTAGCAATATGACAAAAAACGATAGTATCGAAGTTTCTGGAAGAGTATTAGAAGTGTTAGCGGATTCGAAATACCGAATTCAACTTGAAAGCGGACACACCGTTTTGGGTTATTTGTCTGGCCGCATGAAACAGCATCGCATTCAGGTCACAACTGGCGATCTAGTTAATGTGGAGCTTACACCTTATGACTTAACACGCGGACGAGTTGTCCGACGTCTAAATCAAAATCAGGGACCAGTTCCGAAACAAAATTAATTTTAATCTTAATTAAAATAAAGACTAAGGGGAGTTTTTAATTTGTGATTATGTAGGATTATCCATGAAAGTTCAAGCATCAGTAAAACCAATGTGCATCAAGTGCAAAGTTGTTATCCGAAGCAAAAAGGGTAAATCGTCCCGCGCAGGCACCAAGAAACGTGTCTTCATTTTG
>JAPLVL010000035.1:0-39418 GCA_026397135.1 Candidatus Berkelbacteria bacterium | reverse complement strand
AATATTGAATTTTTGGAGAAATAATGGCCAGAATTGGTGGAATCAACCTTCCGAACGAAAAAAGACTTGAGATTGCCCTTACATATTTATATGGTATTGGTCTCTCTCTAAGTCAAAAAATCTTAGCCGAGTTGAAAATCGACGCTAATTTGCGTGTCAAAAACGTCTCAGAGGATGATCTCGAAAAAATCCGACAATTTATTTCCAAAAAATACCGCATCGAAGGTGACCTTCGTACCGAAGTCGCCCAGAATATCAAACGGCTAAAAGAGATCGGCACATATCGTGGATCTCGCCACCTGAAAGGCTTGCCAGCTCGCGGACAACAGACCAAGACAAACGCTCGTACCAAACGCGGCAAGAAAGTCACAGTCGGATCAGGTCGCCGTGCCGTTGAGAAGAAATAGATAACAACAGATTACGGATCAATACAAATTTACAAATAAATTATTGTGTCAATCACAAATTAGCGATTACTAAAAACTACTAACAAAAAACTAAGCATATGGCCAAAGCAACAACCAAAAAACCAACCGCAGCCAAAACTGGCAAGAAGATCGTCAAAAAACGAGCAAAAGCCCCAGTTTATTCTGGCAACATCTATATTCAATCCACCTTCAACAATACTTTGGTGACAATCACTGATGCCACTGGTGGCGCAATCGCTACAGCTTCAGCTGGTGCGATTGGATTCAAGGGTGCCAAGAAATCAACTCCATATGCTGCACAGTTGGCCGTTGCTGCCGCTGTCGAAAAGGCAAAGGCAAGAGGTTTTTCCAAGGCAAATATTTATGTTAGTGGTGTCGGTCCTGGTCGTGATTCCGCTGTTCGCGCATTAATCAATGCCAACATTGAGCCAATCATTATCAAAGATGTTACCCCAATTGCCCATAACGGTTGTAGAGCCAAGAAGCCACGCCGAGTTTAATTCCATAATTTAATCGAGAACTTAGGAAAAGATAAAATGATCAAAGCTTGTAAAAAATGCCGGAGAGAGGGCGAAAAATTGCTTATCAAAGGCGAGAGATGCCTCTCGGCTAAATGTGCTATGGTTAAACGACCATATATTCCTGGCGATCATGGCCAAGGCTTCCACGGCAAGATGAGTGAATATGGCAAGCAGCTTCGCGAAAAACAAAAAGCTCGCCGCATTTACAATATTGGCGAACGTCAATTCAAAAGCTATGTTACAAAGGCCAACACTATGCTTGGCAACAAAACAGAGAATTTGATGCGTCTTTTCGAAGTTCGAATCGACAATGTTATTGCTCGAATCGGATTCGCCAATTCACGCTCCGACGCACGACAAATGGTTAGCCACGGCTTGTTCATGGTCAACAAAAAACGGGTCAAAACTCCATCATATCAATTGAAAATGTCCGATATTGTTGAGCCTATTAATCCAAATCACTTCAAAGAGACATCTCTTTCAACCGCAGTTACTTGGCTTGAGGCAGATAGCAAGAAATTGACGGTTACAGTCAAGCATTTGCCGGTTCGCGAGGAAATTGATACGAATATCAACGAAAACTTAATTATCGAGTTCTATTCTCGCTAAACTAAAGGAGATAAATATATGGAAAAAATCAACCTACCTAGAATAACCGAAGAAGAAATTGATGCAAATCACTCCAAATTTGTGATTGAGCCTCTTTATCCAGGTTATGGTGCTACTATTGGAAACACGCTTCGCCGTGTTTTGCTTTCGTCGATCACCGGCGCAGCTGCAACATCGGTAAAAATTGATGGCATTAGCCATGAATTTTCCTCGATTGTTCACGCCAAAGAAGATGTAATTGAAGTTATGATGAATTTGAAGGGTGTATATTTCAAATCATTTAGTGATGAACCTGTCGTCTTGGAATTATCCAAAAAGGGACCGGCTGAAGTAAAAGCTGGTGATTTCAAGAAAAATAGCAATATCGAAATCGCTAATCCAGATGCCCACATTATCACTCTAGACAAAGGCGCTGATTTCAATATGGAAGTTACAGTCGAAAAAGATCGCGGCTTTCGTTCGGTCAATATTGGCACTGGTGAGAGAAGCGAGATTGGCAGCATTGGTATTGATGCTCTCTTTTCACCTGTTGAGCGTGTCAAAATGTCTGTCGAAGACACTCGTGTTGGACAGATGACTAACTACGACAAATTGATTCTTGAAGTCATCACGAACGGTACAATCGAGCCTTCTGCAGCTATCAAAGAAGCTTCACAAGTTTTGATTGAGCACTATACTGCTATCATGACTGGCGAAGTTGAATCGCAAGAAGAAGTTATTGAAAACTCCGAGGAAACAGAATCTGTCAGTAATGACGCTGAAGTGGAATCGGGTGAAGTTGACAACAAAACCAAGATTGAAGACCTAAACTTTGGTGCTCGAACACTGAATGCACTTTCCAACGCCGGAATCAAAACTGTCGGTGGATTGAAAAAACTTTCAGCTCTGAAGCTTGAAGAAATCAAAGGGCTTGGCAAAAAGGGAATTGACGAAATTAATGCAATTTTAGGTTAAGAAAAATGAGACAATTTAGCAGAAAAACTGATCACCGAAACCACCTTATTCGCAACCTAGCTACCTCACTGGTACTTTATGAGCGAATCGACACGACACTTGCCAAGGGCAAAGAAGTTAAATCTTTTTTGGATGCCTTGATTGCTCGTGCCAAAGATGCTGATTTGAATGCAATTCGCCAGCTGAAAGCGGTTTTATTCGATATGAATGCTGTTAAGAAAATTATTGAGGAATTAGTTCCAAGATATGCCGGCAGAAATAGCGGATTTACCCGTTCTTATCATCTGAAAAATCGTCTCGGCGACAATTCTGCTATGATGAGACTTGAGCTCGTCGATCGCAAAGTTTTCGTAGCCAAAGAGGAAGAGCCAAAAGCAAAAACAAAAACTGCTAGCAAGGCTCTAGATATCGTTTCAAATGAAGTAAATACACAACCAAAGGAAAAGAAAAATGTCCGAAAATAAAGAAACAGACGCAAGAAATTGGTATCATTTGGATGCCAAAGGCAAAGTATTGGGCCGTCTCGCAACCGAGATTGCAAATCTTTTGCGTGGCAAAGACAAAACAAATTTCGCCGCAAACCTTGATCAAGGTGATTATGTAGTTGTTACAAATGCAGACGCATTCGTTTTGACTGGCAAAAAAGTAGATCAGAAACGATACTATCGTCATACTGGCTATCTTGGCAATCTCAAAACTTACACTGTTCCAGAGTTATTGAAGGACAAGCCAGGTGAAATTCTGACCAAGGCTGTCGAGGGCATGCTTCCTCACAATCGCTTGCAAAAAGGCTTCATGGATCGACTCAAAGTTTACTCCAGCGATTCGCATCCTCATCAAAATATCAAATTTAAAAACGTTAAATAATTGTGGTTAAGGCAAAATGACGGACAAAAAAGAATCTACAACAAAAGAATATTGGGTTGGTATCGGACGCCGCAAATCGGCGGTTGCTGTTGTCAAACTTTCTCAAGAGAAGACGAGCTCGATTAACGGTGTCACGGCTGAAGTTTCGCAATATCTTGCAACTCCGCTAGAACTTGTTGGTGAGAAATCAAATTTTGGTTTCGTAGCCAAAGTCAACGGCGGCGGCAAGGTGAGTCAATTGACAGCTATCAGACTTGGAATAGCTCGTGCACTCGAGAAATACAATGCAGAATTCAGAACCACGCTCAAGAAAGCTGGCTTCCTGACTCGCGATCCTCGTGAAAAAGAGCGCAAAAAGCCAGGTCTTCGACGCGCTCGCCGAGCACCACAATGGGCAAAACGCTAAATATTTTTTGTACTATACACAAAACCCTCTGAAGATTACATTATCGGGGGGTTTTGTTTATACTTATTATATACTACCTACCGATTACCAATAACTAAATATCAATCATACACAGTGCGTGAGCTATTAAATTTGATTAAAACGTGGTAGAATAATATTAATGGTAACAAGCAGAATGCAACAATTTGATGCCCTGATTAGACGTGAATTGGCTGAGGAAATTCATCGTCTTTTTCCTGATAAATTTGTTTCGATCACTCAGGTTCACGTATCCAAAGACCTCTCGTTTGCCAAGGTTTGGATCAGCGCTTTTAGGGAAACAGAAGCATTGATTCCACAACTTCAAGAGAAAGCCAGGGAGATTAGGCACACTCTTTCCAAGAAGATAGTTGCCAGGCGCGTTCCCAGCTTCTATTTTGTAGCTGATTTGACTGATGAAAAAGCCGAGAAAATTGATCGATTAATTGACGAAATCAAGAGCTAAGATGACTTTTTATCGAAACATTTTTTTTCTTTTTTCTACCACCCTGCTTGGGTTTGTCTCGCTTTTGATGACCGTGTACAATAACAACCCTTTTACGGCAAATAAGACTGTATTCTATGGGCTCTATGCCAGCTTCTTCTTCACTGTCCTGGGACTGGTTGCCTTTGTACTCTTGGGGACGAAAATCAGATTTTTTCACCAGAAATCAGCCAAGGAACATTTCTGGCCATCTGTCCGGCAAGGAACTTTTCTCGCTGTTGCCGCCACAACGCTTCTCGCACTTAAATCATACCATCTTTTAGATATTCTGATTTCCGTATCGGTGGTTATTATTGTAATTTTGCTAGAATTATTTTTCCAAACCAAGATTAACAAATCAGCCAAAAAGGCGTAAAGGATCCAAATGATGAAAGAAGGCAATCTCAATCCAGTTACACAAACAATTAGGAAAGCAGTTAAATTCTTTGAAGGCTTGGGATTTGATGTCTTCGAAGGGCCGGAAGTTGATACCGAATGGTACAATTTTGACGCGCTCAATGTTGCAGCTGACCACCCCTCCAGAGACACACAGGACACCTTTTGGTTAACCGATGGCCGGCTTCTCAGGACTCAGACATCAAATTCGCAGGTTCGCTACGGTATCGACAAGAAACCGCCGATCAAAGTTGTCGTGCCTGGAGTTTGTTATCGAAATGAGTCAACCGATAGTGGCCACGAAACGACATTTCTCCAACTTGAAGGCCTCTACATTGACAAAGATGTTACCTTTGGTCAACTGTTCAAAATCTTGGAAGATTTCTACAAATACACATATGGCGACGATATCAAATTGCGCTTTCAGCCAAGTCATTTTCCATTCACTGAACCAAGTACTGAATTTCATGTTAAATTCAAAGGCAAATGGTTTGAGCTTGGTGGTGCTGGTCTGGTTCACCCCAAAGTAATTGCAAATATGGGACTTGATCCAAACGTCTATACCGGTCTTGCCTTTGGCCCTGGGATTGAGCGTCCAATTATGGTTCAGTATGGGATATCAGATGTTAGACTTTTTCGCTCTGGCGATCTCCGATTCCTAAAACAATTCTAATTCCAGCAGTAAGAATTAAGCAGTAAGAATTAAGCGAGAAATGTATGAAAATTATAAAATCATGGTTACAAGATTATATTGATTTAGACCTCGAAAACGAAAAACTAGCTGACCTTTTGAGCTTGTCTGGTACTGCCGTGGACTCTTTTGGAGAAGTGCTTGATAGCAAGGTTGTAGTAGCTGAAATTCGAGAGGTCAAGAAGCATCCAAATGCCGACAAATTGCAAATTGCGACAGTTTGGAATGGAGAGGAAGAACTGCAAATTGTTTGCGGTGCGCCAAATATTGCCCCATGCCAGAAAGTGCCACTTGCTCAAATTGGTAGCGTACTTGGCGAGGGTTTCGTGATCAAAAAAGCAGAAATTCGCGGGATTGAGTCCAGTGGAATGCTCTGTGCTGCCGATGAACTTGGATTAGGCAGCGACCACTCTGGAATTATGATTCTGGATTCCAAATGGGAAATTGGCCAGCCGCTAAATAAATATATTAAATCTGACGCTGTTTTTGATATTGAAATAACTCCAAACAGAGGCGACTTGCTCTCACATATCGGCGTGGCTCGAGAACTCAAAGCCCTATTAAAAAAGGAGCTGAAGAAATCAAATTACGAACTAAAAATTAACAAAGAGGCTAAGGAGATTGAAATTTCCGTCGTCGATTCATCTCTCTGTCCACAATATTACGGCCTTAAGATTAGTGGCGTAAAGCCAGCAGAGTCACCAAAATGGCTGAAAGATCGCTTGACTTCTTCCGGTTTCCGCCCGATCAACAATATTGTCGATGTAACAAATTATATTTTACTCGACTTGGGTCAGCCACTTCATGCCTTTGACGCTACAAAATTGAAAGGTGGAATTAATATTCGGCCAGCGCATTTTGGCGAGGGCATTGTAACACTAGATGGAAATTTGCGAGCACTAGACGAAGGTATGATTGTAATTGCAGACAGAGAAGAAGCGATTGCGATTGCCGGAGTTATGGGTGGTAGTAATTCCGAAGTAGATGACAAAACTTCTGAGATTATTATCGAAGCAGCTGAATTTGAACGCCGTAGTATCAGAAAAACAGCCAAAAACTTAAATCTTAGTTCCGATGCGAGCTATCGATTCGAACGGGGGATAGATTCAGGCAATATCGAAAACGCGCTAAAGAAAGCGGCGACTCTGATTCTCGAGGTTTTGTTGTAAATAATGATACGGTCACCGTCCCTTCTTGGAGGCACGACATTTCGATCTGGGAGGATTTAGCCGAGGAAGTAGCTCGTATATATGGTTTTGACAACATTCCGAAGGCAAGTATTGAGATTACCAAGCCGCCCAAGAAATCTCCCTATTACTACAAAGAATATCTGAAGGATGTCTTGGTAAAATCAGGTTTTTCTGAGATTTACGGATACGCCTTCATGAGTGAATTAGATCTGAAAGTATTGGGAACCGATTCTAGTGATCTTTTGGAGGTTGCTAACCCAATTCAGCCCGAGAATAAATTTCTTCGCCGATCTCTTATCCCTGGACTGCTCAAGGTGGTTGCCAAGAATCCAACATTTGATCCAATTCTAATTTTTGAGATTGGACATGGTTTTACCAAGGAGGAGGAAACAGTATTTCTCTCAGTTGCAACCGCTGGTAAAAATGCCAAAAAGGAAATCGAGACAGTCATCGAAAATATCAGCATCTTGACAGGGGTAGCCAAATCTAGTTTTGAAATAAGAGAGCACACTCGAGATGAGCTTGAGCGATTTAAGATCAAGAAGCCTCTAATCTTCACATCTGAGATTAATGTCCAACTGCTAGTTGATGGACTGATTAAAAACAATGTTTATCCAGATTTCGTAATCGTTACAAAGAAAATTCATTATCGCTCTATTTCCAAGTATCCTTCTCTGACCCGCGACCTCGCTTTTATAGTAGATACGATGGTTAATCCAGATGAAATTATCGACGAGATATATTCTGCATCTGATCAGATTTGCAGAGTTGAGCTTTTTGACGAGTTCTCAAGTGACAAATTTGGTACTAACAAGAAAAATGTTGCCTTTCATCTATATATTCAGAATATGAACAAGACGATGACAGATTCAGAAGCAAATCAGATTATTAAAAAAGTCATACAAAGTATTACAGATAAATTTAAAGCATCACTAAGAGAGTATTAGGAGAAACATGAAGAGAATTTTAGTCAAAGAAACTGTCAAAGAGGTTGGGAAAGAAGTCAAAATTTCTGGCTGGGTTCACACACGGCGTGATCATGGCAAGATTGTTTTTCTAGATTTGCGCGACATGTCTGGTATTCTACAAGTTGTTTTCGTTCCCGGTTCAAAAGCGTATGAAAAAGTAAGCGAAGTTAGACCAGAGTGGGTCATCTCGATTACAGGACTGGTCAAAGCTAGACCAGAGAAAATGGTAAACGACAAAATGGTGACAGGCACTGTCGAGATGGAAGCCGTTGATCTAGAAGTCTTAAATCCGGCCAAAACGCCTCCGTTTGAAACGGACAAAACAACTCTCGGCATTGACGAAGAACTACGATTGAAATATCGCTACCTTGATTTGCGAACTGACCGAATGAACAAGAACATCACACTTCGTCATAACATTGTCAGATTTATGCGCGAATATCTCTGGAAAGAAGATTTTCGTGAGATTGAAACACCATACCTGACCAAATCAACCCCTGAAGGTGCTCGAGAATTTGTCGTGCCTAGCCGCCTTTATCCGGGTGAATTTTATGTTCTGCCTCAGAGTCCCCAGCAATTCAAGCAGCTTTTGATGGTCGCTGGGATGGAGAGATATTTTCAAATTGCCAGATGTTTTCGCGACGAGGACCAGAGAGGGGATCGACAGCCGGAGTTTACTCAACTTGATGTTGAAATGTCCTTTATTGATCAGGAAGATATCTTAGAGAAAATGGAAAAATTAGCTATTGAGCTAATCAACAATATTACCCCTGAAAATACAATTGATTCTACCCCTTTTCCTCGGATGACTTACAAAGAAGCAATGGAGAAATATAATACTGACAAGCCAGATTTGCGCAAAGACAAGAACGACAAGAGTGAAATGGCGTTTCTCTGGATTATTGATGCGCCACTCTTCAAATATTCCAAGACTGATAAGAAATTGGTCTCCAGTCATCATCCGTTCACGATGCCCCAACCAGAAGACCTACACTTATTGGATTCAAAGCCGAAAGATGTCAGGGCTTATGCTTACGATCTTGTATTAAATGGATTTGAAATTGCTGGTGGTTCAATCAGAATTCATGACCGCAAAATTCAGGACAAAATATTCGATCTTCTCGGCGTGTCACCAGAGGAAAAACAACGACGTTTTGGTCATATGCTCGAGGCTTTCGAATTTGGTGCACCGCCACATGGTGGAATTGCTTGGGGAATCGACCGTCTCATTGCAGTTTTGGCGCACGAAGATGCAATTCGCGAAGTGATGGCTTTCCCGAAGACCGGTGATGCCAAAGATCTGATGATGGGTGCCCCTAGCCAGGTTTCCGAGCAACAGCTGAAGGATGTTCATATTAGTTTGCGCAAGGAAGCAGAAGGCAAAGAACTCAAAGGTGCCGATACAATAATCGGAGACTAAAAATCTCCCCAACTAATGTGGTAGTTAAGGAGAGGATATGAATCGGCAATTGCCGACTTGATGATTGCGACTGGCCAGTCTTGGTATTTGAGAGAGGCAAAACTGACCAGTGATCACGGTATGAGAGTGATAAGTTGAATATAGCAGGAAGTACGAAATAGTCAAGATGTTGATACGATTGAATAAATTTTTGGCTGAAAGCGGAGTATGTTCGCGGCGCAAAGCTGACGAAGAAATTTTGGCGGGGAGAGTATCTGTAAATGGCATTGTTGTTAAGGCAATGGGGCTAAAGATCAATAGCGGTACAGATTTGGTTGAATTTGAAGGCCAGACAATAAAGCAGATTGACAAACTTATATATTATGCTGTTTATAAACCTCTCGGAGTTGTCTCAACTGCAAGTGATGAACTAAATCGTGAAACAGTAATCGATTTGGTGCCGAAAACCCCACGGGTTTATCCTGTTGGACGGCTTGATGCCAACTCAGAAGGGTTGATGATTTTAACCAATGATGGAGATTTTGCTCAAAGACTAACTCACCCCAGCTTCGAGCACGAGAAAGAGTACGAAGTGAGAGTCAAAAGGTCTATAAAGTCAAAAGTTTGCCTGTCGGCGAGGCAGGTCAAAAGTTCAGATGAAATAAAATATAAATTTGAAAAAGGATTTGAAATTGATTCTGTTTGGATGAAAGCTGATTTAGTTTCAGACTTCAAGGACTTCAAGGACTATTTGGACTTTCGTTTGGTTCTCCACACCGGTTATAATCGACAGATTAGGCGCATGTGTGCTAAAATTGGTTTGGAAGTAATTAAGTTAACAAGAATTAGAATTGGCAAGCTCACTTTGTCCGATCTTAGATTATCTGCTAGTCAATTCGTTCAAATTTCACCAAATCAAGTGATATGATACCCAAATTTTTATTATTTTTATCTATTTTATTTAACACCTTCGGCTTCCAAGGTTCTTCGCAGAACCTGGACCGGCAGATTGTTGGTAATCTAGCAGGCGAACAAAATATTGCTATTGCAGAGAGTGCCGTCATTCCCTTGCCAGCGATACTGACACCGCCCAAAGTCGCCAAAAACGCTCCAACTCCAAATATCTACGCGGAAAGTTATCTCCTAGTCGATTCTGATTCCGGTCTCGTATTTTTGAAAAAGAATGAGACTGAAAAGGTTCCCATTGCTTCAACTACCAAAATCATGACCGCAATTGTTGTGATCGAGAATTATAATCTTGACGATGTAGTGACAGTTTCAAAGGAAGCAGCAAATCTTCCAGGTACTGGAGATGTTACGAGGACAGGGGAGCAGTTAACAGTTAATACTTTGCTATACAATCTGTTGATTATTTCATCTAACCGTTCAGCCAATGCTCTGGCGGAGCACATAAATACTGCCGGTGAGAGCGGAACTGCAAAATTTGTCGCTCTTATGAACAAAAAAGCCATTGAGCTTGGCATGACTGATACAGATTATCATGATCCGGCCGGACTTGATGTGACAGGATATTCGACAGCTTCTGATTTGGTGATAATTACGAAATACGCAATGAAGAACACCCTCTTTGCCAAGATTGTGGGAACAGCCGATATGACCACAACTGATATTAGTGGAAAGATCAAACATGACCTACACAATTCAAATCGCCTCGTTTCAGATTGGAATTATCCAGGTGCAATCGGTGTCAAGACCGGATATATGCCCGAAGCTAGCCACTGCCTTGTCGTCGCTGTGAAACGCGACGGCCACACCTTGATTAGCATTGTACTTCATACTACATATGACACTGCGACTGCTTCAGCAGACGAGTCCAAAAAACTCCAGGACTGGGGCTGGAATAATATTATTTGGCCAACCGACAATATTAAGTCCTAAATAGTCTAAAATCGACCATTTTACGCAATCATTTTTTTGATCTCATCCCATTTCTTGAGTGCTTCTGCGGCAGCATCGGTCTGAGCTCGTTGCTTTGATGGGCCGGTACCGACACTAACTTCGTGTTCACCTAGATTGGCGGCAACAGTAAATGTTTTGGAGTGATCAGGGCCTTCTTCTTTTACAACTTCGTAGTTAGGAGTAATGCCGAAAAGTTCCTGGGACATTTCCTGAAACTTACTTTTGGCATCATAATGCAAACCATTACTTAGGATGTTGTCAAGCTTGTAGCAAATATTTTTGAGTACAAATTGGGAAGCCACTTCAAAACCTTGGTCAATATAAATTGCCCCAATCAGAGCTTCAAAAGCGTTTGCCAATAGAATATCTCTTGCTTTGCCAACGTTTCTGGCTTCGCCACGAGAAGTTCGCAAAAATTGATCCATCTCGAGTCGCTTGGCCTCTTCGGATAGAGACTCACCCTTGACCAAGGCACTTCGCCAATTCGTCAATTCACCTTCGGGACGGTCGTAATTGTCATAAAGATATTTAGTCGAAGCCAGCTCTAGAACGGCATCACCCAAAAACTCCAACCTTTCGTTGTGTTCCAGATTTAGGCTTTTGTGTTCATTGAGATACGATCTGTGAATAAATACTTGCTCTAGCAGTGATTTATCCTTAAACTGAATCCCAATTTGCGCTTCGAAATCGCTCAGCGTTTTCATAATTTTTCCTAGTTAACAATGGATCAGAGTCATTTGCAATTAGCTATAAGTAAATTAGCTATCCGTTGTTGGTTTACTTAATATTTCTTTTTCATACTTCTTGTATACGGTTCCCAAGACACCGTTCACAAATTTGGACGAATTTTCACCGCCAAATTGCTTCGAGAGTTCAACTGCTTCATTTATCGAGACCTTCGGTGGAATTTCTTCGAGAAACAAAAGTTCGAGAATTGCAATACGCAAAACAGTTTTATCAATCAGAGAAATTTGATCAACTGGCCATTCTGGAGCAGAAGTATCAATTATTTCGTCAATTTTGACTTTGTCCTTCGAAACTCCATCGACTAAAATATCAACAAAATCGCGTTCGCATTTATCCTCATACTCTTCAATATTTCTCTCCTTGATTTCCTGGAGGTCTGATCCTTCACGAAAATCCCATTCGTAGAGAGTTTGCATTGCAATCATTCGAGAAAGATGACGATTCATTAGAAATTTCCTTTGGCTAGTTGCCTTGAACTTATTTCTCTTTTTTCATTTCTAGTACTGGTTTCTTGTCAAAATTGCCACAAGAATAGCAAACTTTGTGCGCTTCTTTTGGTTCGTGACAACTTTCACAATAAACAATGTTTGCTTGCTTGGTATGGTCATGCATTCGGCGCATACCCTGCTTGGAGCTATTCGTTCGTTTCTTTGGTTCGGCCATTTTCTTCCTTCTACTTTATACTTAAAATTATGCTTTATTCTATTTGAGACTGTTTAAACCTATTTTGACTTTGGATCGATTAGCCGCTTTATTATTGCATAAATCACCAATAATTTCAAGCCATATACTGTTTACTTGACGACAATACTGACCAATTTGTCAGGAATAACGATTATTTTCACAATTTCTTTGTCATTTAGATACGGCTGAATCTTATCTGAGGCAAATGCCAACTTTTCCAGCGATTCCTTGGGTGTGTTTGGCGATACCGAGATTTTGCCACGAACTTTGCCGTTTATTTGAATTACTACATCAATTTGATCTGCGACCAAATACCTCGAATCAACTTCTGGCCAGCTGCCTGAACCAATATTTCCATCCAAGCCGGCAAGCTCCCAAAGCTCGGAAGCAATATGCGGCGCGGTGACAAAGAGTAATCGCAGAAACTTAGAATAAGACTCAAGCGAGATTGCCCCGACTTTCTCAATAGTATTATTCAACTCCATCAGTTTGGAAACAACAGTATTCATCTGGAATTTCTCTAAATCTTCCGTCACTCCCAAAATTGTTTGATTGAGCTTGAGCAGAAGCTCTTTCGAATCAGCAACACCAGAGACTTTCTCAATATTACCCCAAACTCGTCTGAGGAAACGGAAAACACCCTGTATTCCAGCCATGCTCCACGCCGAATCCTGATTGTATGGGCCGATGAACATCATATATGTTCGGAGCGTGTCTGCGCCATATTGAGCCGCCATCTCATCCGGATTTATTACATTTCCTTTTGATTTACTCATCTTTTGTCCGTCTGGACCCAAGATAATGCCATGATTGATCCGCTTGGCATATGGTTCAGAGGATGGGACAACGCCCAGGTCGTGAAGAAAAATATTCCAAAATCTCGAATAAAGCAGGTGGAGTGTAATGTGCTCATTTCCACCATTGTACAGATCAACCGGCATCCAATAATCTAACAAATCTTTGTTATCATCAAAAATGTTTCCGCTTTGCTTTTGGCCTTCAACTTTTAGCTTCTGACTTATTGCGTATGCAATGAAGTACCATGAACTACCCGCCCAATTTGGCATCGTGTCTGTTTCTCGCCTGGCCTTGCAACCACAAACAGGACAAGTGGTCTCTACCCAGTCCGTGATCGCGGCTAGCGGGGACTGACCATCATCTGTTGGCTCGTAATTTTCTACATCTGGCAAAGTCAGGGGAAGTTGATCCTCGGGTATAGGAACCATCCCGCATTTATCGCAGTGAATAATCGGAATTGGTTCACCCCAGTAGTGCTGACGAGAGAAGATCCAATCTCGAAGTTTGTAATTTACGGCGAAATCCCCAAGACGCTTAGCTTTCAACTTCTCGGTAATTGCTTTCTTACCCTCAGACGAAGAAAGCCCGCTAAATTCCGCAGAATCAATCAGGAATCCATAATCAGTATAAGCCTTGTCGAGCGTTAAAATATTGTCGAGCTTGTCAGTAATTGATTGGACGGTAGAAATCCCGTACTTCTTGGCGAATTCAAAATCACGATCGTCGTGTGCAGGCACAGCCATAACTGCGCCAGTGCCATAACTGGCAAGAACATAATCAGCGACATAGATATCAACCTCTTGGCCATTGATCGGATTGATAGCAAAAACGCCATAGAGCTTGACACCAGTCTTGTCCTTTTGCAATTCGGTTCGCTCAAGGTCAGATTTCTTCTTCGTTTCCGAAATATATTCCGAAACTTCCTCAAAATTCTGAACATGGTGGCCAAGTTTGGTGACGAGTGGGTGCTCGGGAGCTAATACGACATAGGTGCAGCCATACAAAGTATCAGCACGGGTAGTGAAAACTTCGATCTCTTCATCGTGGATAGTACCGCTCCGACCCTTCACATCGAAAATAATGTTTGTGCCTACGGATTTTCCGATCCAATTGATTTGTTGCGTTTTGATTTTTTCTTCGTAGTCAACAGTCGAGAGGCCATCAATCAATTTGTCAGCATAGGCGGTGATTCGAAGCATCCACTGCTTTTGCACCCGTTTGAGGGATCCGGTGCCACAGCGTTCACACTTGCCATTGATTACTTCCTCGTTTGCCAAAATAATTTTGCAAGACGGACACCAATTGACCGGCATTTCGGCCCGATATGCAAGTCTAGGAGTGGTAGTGTCATCATCATCAACCTCAACCAGCTTTCCGCCGATAAGTGCGTGTTTATAAAATTGCAAGAAAATCCACTGTGTCCATTTGTAATAATCCGGATCAGTCGTATTGATTTCTCGGTTCCAATCAAATGAATAACCCAAGGACTTTTGCTGACGGATGAAAGTTTCGACATTCTTGGCAGTGGCGACCTGTGGTTTTATTTTATTTTTGATTGCATAATTTTCCGTAGGCAAGCCAAAGGCGTCCCAACCCATTGGGAACATCACATTGTATCCCTTCAGTCTCATCATCCTGGCATGAGCGTCGGTCGCAGAATACATCATACAGTGTCCGACGTGTAACCCTGAGCCCGAGGGGTAGGGAAACTCAATCAGAGAATAGAATTTTGGCTTATTGGAAGAGTCAGCAGAGATACCATAATTAGTATCTTCCCAATACTTTTGCCACTTCTTCTCAATTTCCTTGAAATTATAGTCTTTCATAAAACTTACTACTTAATTCTTAATACTTACTGGATATTGCTAAATTAAATTTACCACTTTCTGTGCTTGAATTCAAATCGAAAATGTAGTAAAATATCAATGTCGTAAATTAGTGGGCCTTTAGCTCAGTTGGCTAGAGCGCCTCCATGGCATGGAGGAGGTCAAGGGTTCAACTCCCTTAAGGTCCACCAAGAAAAATATATCATGAAATTGATGTTTTTTTATGACACTGAGCTTGTCGATGGGCCTGAAAAATTAGTAATAGACTGGTTATTATATCATGGCATTGTAGAAGGACGTAGATAATCCGTAATTATCAGTGTAAACTACGACATTTTTGAGAATAGGACTGAAGTCATAGTCTGAGGCAGTTCATTGATGTCTATCGAATTCCCAGCAACTATGCTGCCGTTGAAATACTGATTGAGATCGATACCATTTTCTAAAATATAGCAAAGTTCTATAAAACTATCTCTGGAATTATAGTTTTTGTTTGAATTTGCATTTTTGCCAAGATAATCTCTGAAAAATTCCCTCAGTTCATCGGTAGTTTTATTCGTCTGCCAGCCATCTGGCACAATGAAGTGTGACCAAATAATCATTTTCGGATTTAACTTATTCAGATTATCTATTACGACTTTCAAAGCCTTAGGCGCCAACTTGCCATCAGCTTTCGGAGGTGAATAAATTGCGATATCAACTTTGCCGATGGACGCGAGTTGCTCTTCGCTAAATGCGACTGATTGATCAGCAAAATGCGCGATTGTCATGTTATCAATTTCGAATATATTAATCATAAATTCATCTCCATTGAATTCATTTCCGACAACTGTCCTTTTCAATATGTTTCCACCCGGAGCAGGATATTTTGATACAACCAGTGGATTATAATGATCAGGATCCTTATGAGAAAAGCAGGCAAAATCAGCTTCTAGGTTTCCTGGCAAGTCAACACCTAATTGAAATTCTGGCCTATCATCAAAAGGATCTAGCAAGATTTTGTGCCTTTCTATATCTTCTATAACAAATGCTGACAATCCCAAAAATGTTATCTTCATACAATAATATTATATTTGTTTACATTTTAATCTCAAACATACTTTTAGACAAGACCAAAACAGTACTAACAGCAATCAACAATTTTCTGGGACAACTCCTTTGCCATTTTGATCCCGTAATTCAAGCCCCGGTCTTCTGGGTAAATGTGGGCCATAGTAATCTCAAAGTAATTTGGGATGTCTGTTTCAGATTTCAGTTGTTTGAAATTTTTCGTAATCACTGGCTGTGCAATAGGGGATCGAAAAACAGTCGAAGAGATCATACTCTGGCTGACTCCCGGGAAAATACTCTCAAGAGTGGCCAAATATTCCGTCACAAATTCATTGTCACCAGCAGAATATCTCAAAGAATTAGGGTCGAGATACTCAGCCAAATATACAAGGTGCCGATTTGCTTCTGCTCCGATCAAATTCGTGTGCTCGACCATCACCTTGAAAGGCAATCTCTCATCCAATATGTTTACCCAGTAATAATCAGTTAACTTTTGGCTCAGAGTCAGGACGACGCAAACTACCCCTAAATATTTTGTGTTTCTGTTCCTGGAAAAAGTTGGCGTTGTTGATACTACGAAATCAAATTCATTTTTGTTCACCAGGAATTTACCATTTTTCTTTGTAATCTTTTCAATTTTTGAATTCAGGATAATTTCACCACCGTTTAAACGAATGCTTTTTTCCAATCTTGTCAGCAACGCTTTGAAACTCCCAGCCAGATATCCCAAATATTCGCCTTTTCCGCTATTTGAGCTCGCCCTGGTCTTGATCCTCGCCGCAAACCAACTCGCGGCGACTTTTTCCGCCTCTGTGCCAAATTTACCGGCCAGAAGTGGGTGCCAAATTTTGCTGTAATTCTCCAGACCAAATGTAAATATAATTAATCTCGAAGCCGTTTTTGCCAAATTTAGCAAACGATACGGTGAGATTTTGACGAAAAGGTAGCCCAGCCCGAATCGAAACTTTGCCCAAAGAGATAGGAAGGGAAGCGAGATTAGGTCGTTCGGACTGTTAAAATCATAAAAGTGTTTATTTGCAAGAAATGCGATATTGCTTTTGTGCCATCTAATATTCGATTTAAGTCCCAAGTCATCGAGCAATGAGATTAGCGATGAATCAGATGAAAAAAAATGATGATAATATTTCTCAAAAAGGACTCCTTGCGACTCTGATATCTGAAGTAATCCTCCGATTTCGTCTTGTTTTTCGTAAACAGTGACCTGGAAATTTTGTTTTGAGAGGAAATACCCGAGCGCAAGCCCAGTTATGCCAGCACCAATAATAGCCACTCGTTTGGCTGGTTCCGACGGCTTAAATTTCCGAGAGAAACAGATTGATTGCCAGGCCAGCCGAAGCATAGAGAGAATTGAATAGTGTGATTCTCCTCTTGTTCTAGGCAATCTTTTGTATTTCACCTCAGCAAATCGTAGGCCCAAATTTGGAAGTAAGAATCGTAGCATTGGATGACAATCCTCGTACTGCAATATTTGTGGTAACAAATTTCGATCAAATAGATAAAACTCGCCGAAATTCGGTGAAAATTTTCTCCTTGTAAGCGTATTCAGAAGGAAATAAAACAGCTTCGCCGTCAAAATCTTAAATCTGCTATCTGACCGCGAAATTCGGGACGCCATCACAATCTTCGCTCCTTTTTCATATTCCTCGTACATATGATTTATCAAATTCGGCGGATCTTGCAAATCACTATCAATCACTACAATAGCTTCTCCACGAGATGTTTTAATCCCAGCCAATATCGCTTTTGATTGTCCTTGGTTCGTGACAAGGCTTATAATTTTGATTCGGGAATCATGACGAGACAATTTATTAATTTTTGCAAAAGTCTGATCAGTCGAGCCGTCGTTTACCAGTACAAGTTCGGAATTCTCGAAATGATTCAAAATTTCTTTAATTTTAATATAAAACAATTCAATAACTGCCTCTTCGTTATACAGAGGAGAAACTATCGAAATTTGAATATTTTTGTTTTTATTAGTTTTTTGCATTATAATATTTATATGGACAATCATCAAAGAAAGAAACAGATGAATTCAAAACGTCGGTTTTTTATATTAGACCTTTTGAGAGGCATTGCCGTCTTGTTGATGGTTCTAGCCCACTCTGTCTATTTTTTTCATGACCGCGACAATTCATTCATACTAAGCCTCGAATCACTTGGTAATTTGTTCTGCTTCGTCATGTTTCTCTTCGTCTCGGGCGCCACAATGTCCGTTGCTTACTTACGCGATGGCATAGATCGCTATGACGCCGCCAAGCGGATTATGCGACGAATCATTCTATTGCTAATATCTTACTATATATTAGCTTTTTTTGTTGTCGCAAGAGATCTTGTGACCTCAGATTTTGTCTCCCGCAATCAATTAATCATTAATATTCTATCCTTCCGCATACTCCCATCGTTTACAGAGTACATTCCTCCTCTGATTTTCTTCTCCCTTATCGTGATGCTGTTCCAAAAACAGATTGCGAAAATTGGAAAATCTCTCATGCTTACAATTATCAGCTGCTTAGTCATCTATCTGATCGGTTATCTTTTGAATTTTGTCCCAGTATTTAGCTTCCTTCTTCCTTGGAAAGCCTTCTTTGTTGGCGGCGTCGGCTTGTATCGTTTTCCGATTTTTCATTATGCACCTGTTTTCTTCGTCGGACTCTATGTCGGGATGAAATTGCTGTCAACCGAGGGGCTTACTCGCAAATTTCAATTTTTCCGCTTGGCTACCATTGTTTCGCTCCTTTTCCTCTCGGCCTTTTCTCTTCTGCTTTGGAAATTTGGCCTAATTTCTGAGTTTTTTCTGCGCTGGCCGCCAATGCCAACTTTCCTTTTGACCGGAATCACCGCTACCCTTGCTCTTTGCTACCTCTTTTATGCTTTCAAAAGCTACACCAGGATGCCACTTCTGCGCGACCTCTTTCTCACCTTCGGACAAAATGCTTATGCGATTTTCTGGACGCACATTTTCCTGCTTAGCTTTTACCAAATGGCCGGTGGGATCAAGTTTAGCTCTCCCCTGATAGTCTTGATTTTGTTTATCGCGACAGTTCTGCTCTCACTCGCGCTCGCTACATTTCTGCCGTTTAATTTCAAACTTAGCCTAACGCTTATTAGAGATTCTCACGAAGAGCAGGAGCGAATCTTGGAATCATTGCCTGTCGTCAAATTGGGCGAAGAAGTTGCCACTTCGGGCAGAAAAGAATGGTGGAGACTCCGGCGGTTTTTCTTCCTTGGTACTAACGATAAACCGAGACTGAAGAGATTGGTCAAGAAGCGACATATTCTTTTGATCGCAATTTTGGTTTCTGCCGTAGTTTTGTTAATTTCCCCCACGATCGTTTCCGAAGTGCAGACGAGTCTTCGCCAAAACATGAAAATCACCTGGTGGAACAGTGATTACATTTACCGCCAGAATATTCGAGTCACGAACAAAGATTCCTTCACCGGCCTGGTCAAGGACAACAAGATTAATATTGTAATAGATCATACTTCGCTCATTTCCAAGTACAAGGTTGATAGTTTTGGCCGCGACATTGCAATTGTATTCTTCGACGGCAAGAATTCAAAGCAAATTGACTATACACTCCTAAACGGCTGGAATCGAAACGATACAACCCTGACTGTTGCTCTACCAGAGACAATCAAGCCAAATAATGAAAATATAAATCTCTACATATATTTCGGTGATTTCAAGACTAGTGCGCCACTGGTTGCCACAAAAAAGGATGAATCTTCCAAGATTAAATATCAAGTTGAGCTGAAAGATATTGAGAACTACCCTGTTAGAGCAACAGTTGGCAAAAGATGGAACATATTTGACGAGTATAATAATATTGCCGCTCTCACTTTTTCGGCCAATACTGATCTTGACCTGAAAAACCCAGTCGTGAATTGGCAGATTTTGAACACGACCAAATCAGGATTTATGACTTTTGTCGATACCGGCACATACGAAACTTCAATTCCTCTGTCCGGTTTCAAGCCTGGGACTTATCAAATTGTTGCCGATATTGTCGATGGCGACAAGACATATCAAAGTCAAAATTGCGGATTTGCAGTCTCAGAGCCGCTCTATGTTTCCTGGACTATTGATTGGGAGGGCTATGACGCAAAGGATGATTATCTGAAGGCGATGACTGATATTGCGGATCAGAATGATATGCCGCTCACACACTACTGGAATCCTAGGATTTATACTACAGACACCATTTCGAAGGGGCGAGTCTCACAACTGACCGACTGGATCAAAGCCAGATTGGACAAGGGTGATGATATTGGGATGCATTTGCATCTGTTTTACGATTTGGTGACTAGCGCTGGAGTGACTCCACACCAAACACCGAATTGGGGTGACAACGGCGACGGTTATGGCGTACCACTTTCCTCATACACGCCGGACGAGATTACTCTGATTGTCAATAAATCAAGGCAGATTTTCTCTGACAATGGCTTGCCAAACCCGATATATTTCCGAGCTGGCGCTTGGTTTGCTGATGCTACCGTATTGAACACCTTGGCCAATCTTAATTTCAGTTCTGACAGTTCCGGCCGAACCAAATATACCTTTGGTAAAAACAATTTACCTGGCCCCTGGAATTTGCTCGCAACGACGATGCCATATTACCCTTCAGCAAGCGATCAAAACAAGTCCGGCACTGACAACCTCTCTATTCTGGAAATTCCAGACAACGGCGCAGATTCCTACTGGTTCTCGGCCAAGGAGCTGATCGAGCGATTCGACCAAAACAATACTTCCGCTACCCTTGATTCGAAAAAACAAATCACATTTCTCTCACATCCGCATTGGTTCAATTCTGCCGAACAACAAAGAGTAACAGATCTCTTCAACTGTATGAAACCATTCCGATCAGACCTAGATACTGGCCCAGTTGTTTTCACTTCCGTTTCCAAGATTGCAACAGCCTGGGAGAAATAATGAAATTTCTTCATTTTCCACCATCACAACAATTTCTTTTCTATTTTGGATTTAGCCTGATTTGCTGTTTTGTTATTTTCTGGCTTTTGTATATATTTCTTCCGAAACATTTCCGCTCCAATTGGCGCTTCCGCCACAAACTTCTGATAAATCTACTACTCATGCTTCTTTTATTTGCGACCACTACTGTTTACTTTTATCTGACACCAAAAGTAGTATATCCAACCGATCCAGCACTCAATTCCACCATGTTTTCAGACAAAGGGCCTGTCGTTGCCGAGTTTAATCATTTTGTAAACCCCAAGTCACTCCACTATGAAATTTCCCCCCAGCTTCCAGGCAGTTGGAAATTGAGCCAATCCGTTTGGGGTGGACATGAGTCGAAACTAACTTTTAGTCCTGATATTTCGCCTGATCTATCTACCCGATATACCATTTCGGTCACAGGAATCCGGAACGCTTTGGAGAGAGACGAGAGTAAATACCTTTTTAGTATCGAGACGCCAGACCTGCCCGAGATTTCATCGGTCTCTTTTGCGGATGGAGACAAGGGGATATTGCCCAATCAGGTTATTACAGCTACCAGTGATTCCACAATTCCGGAAATTGCAACTTTTGATTTTGAAACAACACCTGTCGTAGATTTATCTGTTGAAAGAGTTGGCCTGGTTTATTCACTGACTCCCAAAAGCCCATTCAAGAAGGGGACACAGTACAATCTGAAAATTTATCGCGAAATTAATCAAATCAATTACAAGACAGGCAATAAAACTCAATTAAGCAAAGATGAGATCAAGAACTTAAATTTTGAAACGATCGATGCACCTGGCTTGAAAAAGTATTCGCCAACTTCGGACCAAGTACTGACAACGGATCCGATTGTCCTGGAATTTTTACAGGATATGGACAAAAGCTCAACAGAAAAGGCTTTTTCCATCAATCCGCAAGTCATGGGAGTATTTGAATGGAGCGACAACAGAACGATGACTTTCCACCCAACACTGCTTTCGAAAGAAACTAAATATACTGTCAAATTGGGAACTTCTGCCCTGGCAGCCGACAAAAGCCCGCTCGAAGAGGAAATTTCATTTGATTTCACAACCATTGGTGCAGTAGTTGTTAGCTCCACAAGTCCGTCAAGCGGAGGGACCAAGATTTCTGTCGATCAGAAAATCTCTTTGACTTTCAATCAAGCGGTAAATCAAGCTTCAGCTGAATCAAAGTTTTCAATCACGCCCGCCGCCACAGGAACTTTCAGCTGGGGTGGTAACACGGTCAGCTTCGCGCACTCCAAACTCGCTTATTCGACAAAATATACTGTTTCAATTGCGAGCGGGGTTGTTAGCATTTCCGGTATAAACTCCAGACAACCGTATACATATTCATTTACTACCGCAGATCAGAGCGCTAGTTTGAATGTTCCAGCCTATCATCAGGCTTACATGTATTCGTGTATGATTTCAGCAGCTCGAAGTGCACTTGCTTATCGCGGAATCAGCGCTTCTGAATCTAGCATTATCAGCAAAGTCGGTTACGACACAACACCATGGTCGGGAACATGGGCAGAGGGCGGAGCAATCTGGGGAGATCCCGACGTTGGAATCGTTGGCGATTTGAGCGGCAAAGCCGATAATATTGGCTGGGGCTATGGTTCGTATTGGGATCCCATCGCAAAAGCCCTTTCGTCATATGGGGTTTCAAATGAAGTCAAGACAAACATGACCGTTTCAGACCTAGCAACTCAGATTTCAGCAGGAAATCCGATCATTATTTGGTGGGTCAACGGTGCCTGGCCGACATATGAAGTTAATTGGAAAACTCCTGCCGGCAAAAGCATCCACGGTGTCAACGGTATGCATGTTCAAGTGGTCAAAGGATTTACCGGCACAGTCGATAATCCGACTTCTTTTTCGGTTACCGATTCTGGATATGGCTATCCTGGCAAAACATATGATATCGCAACATTCAAAGCCAAATGGGGTTGGTTTAGCAATACTGGGATCATCGTCAAATAACTATTTGGATAATATTAGTACCCCACTTTGATCATAAGACTTTTTGATCGAGTAATTGTCAAGGATATAACTTTGCAAGTTTTTTGCGTAAGCAAAATTAGAATCTTTGGGCCAAATAATCACCGTATTAAGATGTATTTGCAGATCACTAATGGTCTTGTTTTGAGCCCCCTCGCTCCAATCATCAATTTCAGTAATATACAGATATTTATTTAATGGTTTTTTGTCAGAAAGAAAATAGTATGAGGAAAATTGATTCTCTGTTAGTATCCTATCTTCTTGTAAACTATTCAAATACTTGGTAATACGAAATTGTTCATCAAGCAAAATGATATTTCTCCTAATCTGAGTAACCGGAAAGATCATAACTAGTATGATAAATGCCAAAATCAAATATTGGTATCGTAGATGAATTTTATTGTAAGCATACGCAGCAACGATAGCAACAAAAGGGATAATTTGTAACCAATAATGAGGATAGTGACGTATAAAGAAGAGGGGAATTGGCAAAATGGCAAACGCTATCACAAGTAAATGATTACTGATAAACCGTTTATTCAAGCCAATAATGAAAAGGGCCCAAAGCGGCAATATCAAGACAAATGCAGGCCAGAGATTTGATAGTAGTAACACCAAGTGTTCCCGAGGATAACTCGTAATATTGTAAAGTATGATTTGTTCATACGCAGGTATTACTAAACCGTTCAAATATATATACAGAAATACACTCGCGAAAATGGTACCTGCTCCCAATAATATCATTAATAATTTGGACCATTTCGAAGTGATTAAACATAGCAGCAGAATTACCATTAAATTTACGACTGCAGTCTGTTTGAAAAGAATTGAAATTCCCAGACATAATCCTGCTAGAAAATACTGAATTGCAAATCTTGGCTGCAATAGAAGATAGAGTGAAATAGTAAGAAAAAGTATAACAAATGGCTCTGCAATAATGCTATTACCTTCAAAAAAGATCATCCTGAACAAAGTAAAAACTGCTGCAATATTTCCATTAACTTTAATCTTCTTTGCTATCAAAAACGTGAAGACGACTGTAGCCAAATTTACAAACACAAGGAATGTCTTTGGAACGAGTACTGAATTACCAAATAATTTGACAATGCCAAAAAGCGCAAAGTAAATTCCAGGAGTTTTATGATCAAAGAAATCACGATAAGGCAAACCCCCAGAAGTTATGCCCTTTGCAATTGCCAAAAACACTCCTTCGTCTTGGGACAGAGGCTTGAATATCGTGATTACAGACAAAATCAAGAAAAGAAATAGAAATGATACGATGGTAATCTTGCGCTTCATAGACCAAATCCTATTTCATAGTGAGGAAATTATCAATCTGGACAAAATCAGTAAGATATGGTATAAATAATGTATCCCAAAGTGAGGTGACCAACATGGTCATAAAAGTAGTCTTGACCAATCTTGGGGAAGTCAAGCTTCCGACCAAGATGGTTCAACATCACTCGCTCGATGACATGGTGGAAACCTTGCACAGAGAGCATTTCGACAGTAATGATAGACGAGTGACCGTCAGGGTAAAAGGCAATCGACAAGATTTTGCTTTGCGTTTTCCGTATGATTCCTTTCAAAGTTATTTCGAATTGGGAATTCTACCCAACGCCGAAGATGCCTGCCGTATCATCAAACAATGCGGCAAAGAAGCTGGTTGGAGGATAAACCATGACAGCCTTATCGAATAGGTCAAATAACTTGGCTTCGTTGCGCCAAAAACTGAAAAACTTCCAGGAGGTCGATCCGATCATGTTTTACAAAATGTTCGGATTCCTCGGAGAGGTCACGGGAGAGCGCACAATCGAATGTGCTATTAAATTCGCCCTGGCAATGCACGATCGAAGCGACAAATTTGGCTCAAACACAGAAGCTGCCGAAGCTCTTGCGTCAGAGTTAACCACTTTTCGCGAGTTTGATTCCGCCGCCTTCCGAACCAAATATGGCTTCAGCGAATCGATCACACCACTCTCTGCCATAGCCTGCGCCTTGCAGCTTTCGGCAAAAATATTTAGTTAGAACTTCCGCCCGGAGCGACCGTTTGTCTCTCCGGGATTTTTTTGACTCTTTTATACTATTTAAGACTTAAGCTTCTTTATCATGTAAGTTTCGACAAGCGAGTAGCCAAGCTTCCGAAAATATCCTCTGACTCCAACTCCGGCAATAACAGCCACCTTGTCGCAATCAAATTCCTCTTTTGCGATTCGCTCAGCTTCCAAAATCAATTTCTTGCCATAACCCTGGTGCTGCGCCGAAATTTCTGAATACTTCCCGATCCCAACCTGTGGACCATAGGTATGAATTTCACGAATTAAACCAGCATTTTCCAGTAAGGCAGATGATTTATTATTTCCAGAAATTCGAAGACGCAACATTGAATATAATTTAGTGCGAGACTTGTTTTCATACGAGAGGAAAATTTCTTTTCCGCCCGAACCAATATAATCTTCACGAAAGAGGATGGTACCTTCCGTAGCCTCAAATTCACTCTTGATCTCGCGGCAACGGACGCAATGGCAAGCTCTTCCTTCTGCAATCAGTTTCTCAGTCACAATCTGGCGCAAATTTGAGACCTTCGCCCCACCTTCAACGATTTCCCCAGCTGGAATATCCCTGATAACTCTCTCGACACGACAATAATATGGGATGACCGATTTGACAGATTTCAAAAGTGAAACGAGTTCCTCTGTCGTGTATGGATTGTATTCATTTCTCTCATACATTTGATACAGTGGGGTTGTCTTGATCAGGGCAAGTGGATAAATCTTCAGATGATCGGGCTTAAACCTCTCGTCATCGAAAAGCTCCCGAAACATTTGCGCGTCTCGCTCTAGGTTTGCCCCCGGCAAATTTAGCATCATTTGATAAGAGACCTTAAATCCGGCATCCTTTAATAATTTTGTGGCCGCCGCTGTGTCGGTAGTATTATTTCCACGATTGTTCAATTTCAATACATCGTCATAAATTGATTGCACCCCCAACTCAACCTTAGTCACACCTAATTTTCGCAGTCGTATAATTTCCGCCAAATCAATATAATCCTGTCTCGTTTCGACAGAAATCTCGACAATCCGATGTTTTGCCGTTTCATTAACCAGTTGCAACTCCTCTAGCCTCTTACCTGTCTTTTCAGCTGTCAGACTTGAGACTTTTTGTAATTCTTTTGGACTGTTTAAGCCTATTTCGGACTGTTTAAGACTTTGATTATTGGCCGCTTCAAAAATCCGTCGAACAAACCAGGTCTGATAGCTCTTGGGGTAATAACTCCAAGTTCCACCAATAATTCTAATATTTACCTTGTCCGTCAGGTGCCCAACTGCTTCCAGCGCTTTCAGCCGAGCTTCGACTTGTAAATACGGATCAAAATGACAAGAGAGCGCACGCATTACGGCCGGCTCATTTGCCAAATAGCTCTTCGGCACATCCTTTTCGCTTGGACAGTAAATACATTTACCTGGACAAGGGAACGGTTTGGTCAGGACAGAGACAACTACGATCCCGGAAAGTGATCGAGTATTTTTGAGTTTGAGCAAATTTGCAAGAAGTGAATTTGGTTTGATTATTTCCCGATTGATCAAATTATGATATGCTTCTAGCAATATGTCGTTGGTGATGAATTGATGCTTGTTTTGCTTCGACAAAATTCTCTGCGTTTTCAAAAAAGCGCGGTCGCTGAAATCGCCATCTTCGACTAGTTTTAATATTAAATTTTCCGATTCGTTTAACTCCATGAAGAAAAAATACGCTAACTTTTTACTCGAAAAAACAATAGCTGATTATAACAGTATTGCGGCTCCTTTTTCAATGACCCGCTCATATTTGTCCGACGATTTAAAAGAATTGAAGAAATATACCAGAGACGGCGATCGAGTCCTTGATCTGGGCTGTGGCAATGGACGACTTTCCAAAATATTTGACGAATTAAATGTTAATTATCTTGGGCTTGATGACTCAGAAGAATTAATTCAACTAGCCAAAGAGAGACACCCGAAGCGAAATTTTGCTGTGACCAAACCGCTCAAATTTGATCTCCCCGACAATAGTATCGATGTCTGCTACTGTTTGGCCGTTTTCCATCACATTCCCAGCACTGAATTGCGACTTCAATATTTACGCGAAATTCGTCGGGTCCTTGTGCCAGACGGAATCATCGTGCTCTCAGTTTGGAATATGTGGCGTCGCCCCGGTATGTTTTGGAAAATCCTACGGGACGGCATCCTAAATTTGAACCTAGACTTAAATGACACCTTCCTGCCATTCAAAAACAGCCAGGGCAAAGTTTTGGCCAATCGCTATATCCACTGTTTCAAGCAGCAAGAATTAGAAAAACTCTTTCTCGAAAGCCATCTAGGGATCATGGAGCTCGAATATCAGCGTCGCGGTCGCAAAGCCGAGAATGAAAACATCTTGATTGTCGGCCGTAAATAGTCAATACTATGGCTATGACACAGAGCCTGTTTCAAAATTCAGCCGGAGTACCTCTGGCAGAAAAACTTCGACCAGCTGATCTAAATGATTTCATCGGACAGGAGCATATCTTGGGCGAGGGCAAAATTTTGCGCCGTCTAATCGAATACGATCGAATTATCCCGATGATTTTCTGGGGGCCGCCGGGCTGCGGCAAAACAACACTGGCCAAAATTATCGCCAACAAAACATCATCGGAATTTGTTTCCTTTTCGGCTGTGACTGGTGGGGTAGGGGATGCCCGCAAAATTATCGAGGAGGCAAGGAGCAATCAGGGCATTGGCAAGAAAACAATCTTCTTCGTCGATGAAATTCATAGGTTCAACAAGTCCCAACAAGATCTCTTCCTGCCATATGTCGAGAACGGCATCATCACCTTAATCGGAGCCACAACCGAAAATCCCTCATTTCAAGTCAACGCACCACTCCTATCCAGAGCCCGTGTTTTTCACTTTCGCGAACACACAGAAGACGGTATTTGCAAAGCCTTAAAACATGCAATACAAAAGATCAATAGTAATTTCTCTTTTTATTTTCCAAAACTTAGTAGCTTTGTCATCTCGAGCGGCAACAGCCAGTCGAGAGATCTTCAAAATAATCCCAAGATTTCAATTTCAATCAAAGCTGATGCCACCAAGGCAATTGCCTCACTCTGCGAAGGAGATATTCGCGATGCCTACAATTCGCTTGAATTGGCAATCATATCAGCACAGCCGCAAAATAATAAAATCATTATCGACAAGAAATTAGCAGAGGAATCAATCCAGCAGAAATTTATTCGCTATGACAAAGCAGCTGATGGCCATTTTGATGCCATCTCCGCCCTCCACAAGTCAATTAGAGCCTCTCAACCCGACGCAGCACTTCATTATCTCGCTCGAATGCTCGAAGCCGGTGAGGAGCCCCTCTATGTCATGCGCCGTCTCACCCGTTGTGCTTCGGAAGACATCGGCATGGCTGACCCTTTCGCCATCGTCCTGGCCACCTCAGTCCTAGAATCAGTCAGACAAATGGGGATGCCAGAGTGCAACGACGCCATCGCAGAGCTTGTAATCTATTTGTGCCACGCCCCAAAATCGCGAGCAGTTGACGAAGCGTACGCAAAGGCAAAGGACGACGTCATAAATAAACGACTAGATCCGATTCCACTCAAAATCAGAAATGCTCCAACCAAATTGATGAAAGATTTTGGCTTCGGCAAGGGCTACAAAATGTACGACAGCGAAGCTCTACTGCCTGATAATTTGAAAAATCAAAAATACTGGACCGACTCGGTGTAAATTTGCGGCCAAAAAGGGCCGGCAGCAATAATGCAACCGGCCAGAAAAATCTAACTTAACTCTGATGTGTATTCTCTGCCGCATCGACGGCATCGCGAACGAGTGATTTCAACTATCCCACTCGAAGTTTTTTCGATCTCCTCCATATCATGCCGCCAACAGGTTGTGGCATGAAAAGGACAGACTCTGGGATCGCATTTACCATCCCAACCCGTATCGAAGGGATTGTTGATTCGCTTGCAAGGGTCAGGAATCGGGCCTCCCTGCTTCGGTTCCTCGTAGAAGAACATTCGCTCGATGAAAATAAATACAATCAGCCCAGCCAGAATTACCCATCCAAAGTAATCTCCATGCTTGAGATAACAAGCAATGAAAAATACAATCGGCAGAGCAATAAATATCCTCGAACAACCACCCTGAGTCATAGCATTACCCCTCGTCTGCTACATGCTTGAATGGAGCTAAAACATCCCTGAGTTTCGGCCAGTGACAAGCTCATAGCGATAGTCATCAGGATCAATCCGACGCGTACCCTGGAAGTTTTCCAGCGGAACCGCGTCCATTTTTTCACCATGGATTGCGATCATTTCGCCCCACTGATCCTGCCGTACCATCTCAGCCGCCTTGAGTCCGAGGCGAAAACCTGCCATCGCATCATAGCTGATGATCCGGCCGCGGAAAGGGTGGTCCAACTGTGTCGATTTCGTCTCGAGACCAGTCAGCTCATGAATCATCAGGGCGATCAGTTTGCCAGCCTCCCGTTCCTTCAGCTCGATATGACCGTCATCCCCGGGCTTCAAATCCCGCTCACCAGGCAAGTTGACAGCTTCGCTGACGACAACCAGAGCCCAGCCCTGATCATAGAAAGACGAGGCCACTTGCTGGCGAAGATTCTGAAGGTCGATATCGATCTCCGGGATGCCGATATAGCAAGCATCAGTCACGATACCAAGCTCAGCAGCCGTAAATCCGGAATCGCGCCCGAAGACTTCGACCACACCAACTCGCGAATGCGACTTCAGTGTTTCGATGTAGTCATTAACGATTTGGCGGCAGCTTTCAACATAACTCTGGAACCCGACAGAATAGTCGGTGTCTTTGAGGTCGAGATCCATCGTTTTCGGGATCCCGATGACCGAGAAGCCAGCCTGCTTCAGGAAAAGGGCATTGCCCAGGGTGTCGTCACCGCCGGCTGCCACAATTCCGTCGATCCCAAGCGAATAGTAGCTCGACGCGATCTGATCCAGATTCTTCTCGTTCAACGGCTTGATCCTGGAAGTTTTGATCGAGGTACCGCTATTCCGAACCCAGCCACGAACGACCGCATCAGTCAGATCCATTGTCACAGGTGCTCCGTCACGGATGCTTTTCCAGCCACCCACGATTCCAATCACCCCATACTCTGGCGAAAGGCTGTTTACCAAACCCTCAATCGCCGGATCAAGTCCTGGCGCACATCCGCCACCAGTCAAAACCGCGATTCTCTTGTTCATCGCCCCCTCCTTTGCAGCTCTTTGCTGCTAGCACCGATATAACACAATTTGGAAATAAATACTATAGTTCCGCGTCTGATAGTTGAAACTTAATCGAAGTCTGACACGATTCTATTACAAAGAAGGCCCCAGACAAATTGTCCGGGGCCAGGTATTATTTTAGCTGTTCGAGAAGTTCACCAATTTGAACCATGGCTCGCATCTGAATAGCACAACGAATCAGAGTCAGTCCCATGGATCGCTCCCTTTCATCAAGTGAATCCTCGGCCTCTTCTTCTTCCCAGAGGACGAAGGGACTTTCGGCCTCGGGTTCCGCAATTTTGGGTTCTTCGGCAGGTTCGTGCTTCACGAACTGCTTTTCGAGTGACCAGCTAGGATCAGGATAAACCGTAATACCTGCCAGGGAAGAGTCAACTTCTTCGTTGGCAAACGGATCCTCGCACTCTTTGCGAATCAACTGGGTCTCGATGTGCGCTCCCAGACTCAAGACCTGATCAACTGAGCGATCTTCCAGACTACGCTTGATCCGATTTGTCGCATCGAGTGGCAAAGGATCCGAACTCCAATTGTCCGTCTTTGCCAAGGACAGAAGCGATGTGTCATCCGAGCGATGCTTCGGAAAGGGAAATCTTGAGGCTTCCCGCTCGATTTTATCCGTTAGCATGTTGGGATCATGAAACAATCTGGAATATTCGTTGCCGCCATAGAACCCATCGGTCGCCAGCACCAGATTATCGACGCGATAAGTAGGCATATTAACGAAGTGAAAAACCTGATTTAGGTTACTCCGCCAACTGTGCATGGGCGTCTGCAGAAGATAAACGGGATAAACCGCTTCATTGTGCTGGTCGATAATTTCACCAATCCCGTTGATACCGATGTAACCGTCGCCCGCCAGAAGCAAGACGATACGATCGCAATCTGCCACATAGCCATAGACTGTTGCGGTTAGTTCGGCCGAGATAACATTGCCTGCATAGCTAAATATCTCACTGCCAGCACAAACCGAATCATAACGAAACATTGATTCGCAAAGTCGAATTGCAATTTCTTCCAGCAATTCTTCGCCGCGAAGTCCCGCTTCATATAACTCAGTCACAGCCCGCTCGTATTCGGAAACAAGAAACGCAGCACCATATTGCGAGCCAACTGCACTACCACATCCATCAGCAATCGCTCCGTACCAAATATACCCGCCGTCGCTAGTCTCGTATTGACCTTGACATAGGGCATCTTGGCAACACGGATGTTTGCCGCCTCGGATTTTGATTCCAGATGAAATATACACAGTCTCTCCTTCTTCACGCAATTCCAAAAAATTCTGGAGATATTCTATCGAATATCTTGTGATGCTCATAATTAAGCAGCCTGAAGATATTAAATAAATTTGTGCCTGTGAACTCCGAAGAGCTCACAGGCCGATAACATTACCAACGAAGGACGAGTCTATTTCCACACCGAACACAATGTGTTTCGCCAGGTTGACGCTCAAAGTGCTGTAATCCACATGATCTGCAGACACACAGTCCCTGTATGAAGTCTAGAATAGCTGACCGCGGAAATACCCCTTTTTCCTTGCCAGTCAACCATCGCTGCAAGAGACCAGTCATGTCACTACCCAGACGCTTGATATTTATTTGCTCTTCCAAAGTCAGGGCAACTCCTCCCAAAGAACCGCAAAAGCAGGAAATTCCCTTGATCTTGCGCTCAATGTCTGTCATGCCAGCCACTCGGCCCTCCTCAAATGGATTGCATTTAAGGAGACAAGTTGCCAGTTGGTGAGCAAAGGCATACCAGTCATGATACTTCATAAGCTGCGAATAGTTTGTATTGATCAGATCAGGATGCACTACATCATCATGGATTGCCGTACAATAGTGATATCTGCTGTTGTCAACTTCGCAACCCCATCTATCCTGTGAAATATCGGTGATATATACCTCCCAGCTGTCAACGTCCATTATCGCAATATCCCAGGGACCAGATGTGCTCGGCTTAAACATAATGTTTGCAGCACGGAGATCTCCTATACAGAACGGTCCAGAATGAATCTGCGCAATAGCATCGTGCAAATGGCAGAACAGTGAAGCGGTCCGTCGCAAATCGATCTGGTTTGCGACGCAATAGCCCGAATTTGTCAAACTGGCTACCTCAACCGATGCATACACATTATAGTCAAGACACTCAGTCAACTTTGCTTCCATCTCTTCATTGTAGTCATGGTATATTTTGACTGCCATCGTATTCGAAAGCATCGAGACAGTTCCTTCACCTCCGACCTTTAACTCTGACTCTTTCTTCAGGTCGTACACGACATCATCAACTCGAACATACATCTCACACCTCCTTCAGCGTGTATGAAAACGGGGGACACTGATACTCAGTGCCCCCCAGGGAATCAACAGCTGATACTCAGCTCAAATTCTACCAGCTGGTACACGGCTCAAATGTATGAGTCAGGATTCCGTCCGGCATCGACTGATGCCCGAAGGCACGCCGATTGCTCAGAAGATGGATGACGCGTCGGATTTCCTTGCGGAGCGCTTCGCGGTTCGTCTTGTGCTGATCAAAGATAATCAGCTCATTGAAGCCACAGGCGTCAGCGATCTCGACGAACTGTTCTTCGCTAACGACCAAATCGGTACGGAAATAGACCAGGATTTTCTCGGTCGTGACCCAGTCTTGCGGATGATTGAAGGTCCGATAGACCTGACTCGTCCCGTCTTCGTTGTAGGGAGGTTGATTGTTGGCGCCGTCGGTCAGAACGATCAACTTTGCCTTCGTGTTCTTGTTCATACTTTGACCGAGGTCAGTACTGGCTTGGATCAAATGTCCAAATCCAGTTTTGATGCACTTGTAAAGAGCTGTGTTTCCGAGCTCGCCCAGCTGAAGCTGTGCTTCAATTACTTCGTTGGCCCGTAGTTGCCAGGGTGCGCGAAAACCGGTGATCAGCGGGAATATTTCAGTTGAAGACTTCGGCGTGAACGCGGACTGTCTTTTTCTCGGTGTCGTTAATCGCTTGCAGTGCACCGAGGAAATCCTGATTGATGCTTGCAACCAGCTCGGGTTTGATCGGATCCATCGATCCGGACCCATCGACGAGCAGATTGATCAAGGTCGGAGTTCCCTTCGTCTCTTGATCGGGTGAAAACGGGGTAACATAGACAGACATGATGTCCTCCTTTGGACGCTGTCGCGGATCGTCTGAGATGAAAATTTCTCACACGAAATACCAACACTCTCTATTCAGTTGTCAAGCTACACTAGCCGAAATTACATTAACACTTACTTCAAATACTGTCAAGAGGAGTAACCGCGGATCACCCCTCTTGACAGCTCGATATAATAGTGATTAAATACTTAGCGGGACGAAGTCCCGTACGTTACTTGGCAAATCGCTATGCCAGTAATGCGTTTTGAGAGCCATCTCGCTCAAAAGGAGGAAAAGATGGCCTATACAATGATTCAGTGTGCCAATTGCGGCCGCTCGATCAAGAGTCACTTTAGCTACTGTCCGGTTTGCAGGACAAGCAAACCGTTCCGTTGCTATCGCTGCAACAAGCGGATTAGCGGCCCGCTTCAGCAGGGCGTTGGTATCGTAGGAAACCAAGCTCGCTGCAGTAGCTGTGCCAACGCCGCCCCCCGGCCCAAGGTTGTCGTCCAACAGGTTCGCGTCGCCCCCAAGGTAACTCGGCCAAAGCCGAAGTATGGACGCTTCTTTAGCCTCTCCGGTATCAGGTTCGTTGATTGGTATTCGCAAGGATACAATCACGCTTTCAACGATGCCATCAGTGGTAAATCTCATTCGACGGCAAGTCATTACACATTCCATGTCACGGATGAAGTATACCGCTGCTACAGCAAGGGTTATAGCGACGGCTATCGCGCCGGCAAATCCTAACTCTTAAACCTCGCTTCTAGCAAATACCCGCCCCTTGGAAACATTTCCGAGGGACACTTTTTTACCCAAATATATTTCAGTCTATTCTCAGCTTGGATATATTACTATTTATATTATGAAAATAAAGAAATATTTGCCTCATATTGGAATCTCGATAATCGTGCTCACAGCAATGGCATTTACATCCATTAAATTTCTGATTCCTAGTATCAAATCGACAATTAATTCACCCCAATCAGCGAGCGCAGCAGTCAGTCCTGATAAATCTTCCTCCCAAAACACTGCTCACAAAGGACAATTCGGGCAAGGGCGAGGCAATTTTCAACCTCTCCATGGTACAATCGCCTCAATAAACGGTCAAACTATTGTGATGACTACCGACGACAAAAGTACGAAAAATATCAATTGCAGCACAACTACCAGGATTTCAAGACAAGACAACGGACAGATGACGCAACTATCTATTTCCGACCTGAAGGTTAGTGACGAGATCAATGTAATGAGCAGTGACACAACGGCAACCGACATAACTCCCAGAATGATAATCATCGGGACTTTTACAGCTCCAACTGGCGGTAGTGGAGGAAACGGCACATGGCAGCGACCAAATTCCAATTCTGGTAGTTCTGACAGTTTCGCCCCACCCTCCGACGGCTCAGCCAGCGGCTCGATCTAATACTGAGACAAACCAAAACTACCAGTCAAACGCCTGGTAGTTTTGTAATAGATATACAGCGATAGTTTATTTTTTGAGTGGAGCCTCAATAATCCCTTTGGCTTCTTCGATACCCTTCTTTGCCGCTCCGCCGACTGTTTCCATACCTTCTTCGCTAATATTTGAAATAGCACGCTCGGCGTTGGCAGTAACTTCGCTAACAGCATCCTCGGTTGACTTGCCTGATTCCTTCAATGCGTCTACTGCACCGATATAAGCATCCTTGACTCCTTCGGTCACATCAATCACTCCGTCTTTACCAAGATCAATGATTGCACCGAAAATATCCGCTGTATCTTCTGCTCCCTCTTTCACGATACCGGTCACGGCCGAAATCAATGATTCCGCCACTTCGCCTGTTCCTTCAATCGCTCCTTTGAGCAAATCTTTCAATCCCATCTTGTCCTCTCCTTATTAATTAACTTATCAACTTACTCACTTACTCACCTGTTTACCTGCTCACTAACTCACCTTCCACACCTCGATTGCGGCGTCAGGACAGAAGCGATAGCAGTTTCCACAAGCAATGCAACGCTCCAAGTCTATGTCTGGCACGGGGGTAGCGAAGACGCCGAGCGTTTCGCCAAAGGAGAGCGCCTTGACTGGACATTTCTCGACGCAAATCCCGCAACCTTTGCAACGCTTAGGTACAATCTGTGCCACCTTGCCATGACCTTTGACAGTGATATTTTCCTCCGAAGGGGTGAAAGTTGCCTTGGTGAATTTATCAGTCTCAGCTTCGAAATTGCAACCAAATTCAAAAGCAGCTTCGTTCGCTTTCTTTATCTTCTCATCTTTGAACTTCTTGCCAAGAGTCTCACCAACTGCCTCAAACACCAGCTCCTTCGGCAGTTTCAAGATCTGACTCAATTTTCCAGTTACAATGATATTAAATACTTTCGGTATGAAATCAGAATTAGCTATAGCTGTCGCCGGTATGCCGAGGAGAGTTGCCGCTCCTTTGGGCAGCAAAGCCTGCGGTACTGCTGAGGAATCAAAAATTAAGGTTGTATTTGTGTCAACAAATTGCCCGATTACTTTGATCGCTCTCTTCTGCAACACGACGACATAATCGGCTGTATCAAAACGCGGGTATCTGATTTCTTCCTCGCCAATTGTGAGATAAGCGAGCGAAGGCGTGCCACGCTGTTCGACACCAAAGGAGGGGATATAGGCAACTTGGAATCCGGCCTTGAATGCCGCATCAGAGAGAACTTTGGCAATCGTCTGGATTCCCTGACCGCCTTCACCGGCTAAAATAATTTTGACTGTTTTCATTTTTCCACCTCTTTTTCTTTCGTAAATTCCTTGATTGGATAAAGCTTCTCAGCCTCGCGCAAAATCTCGAAACTTTCTTTGGCATTTGTTTTCCAGTTGGTCGGGCAGATCGACAAAACTTCGACGAAGGAAAAGACTTTGTTCTTGACTTGGTTTTCAATCGCTTTCTTCAGAGTAATTTTCAACTGGATTGGGTTGCTAATCGAAACACGAGCAATATAAGCATTCGGGGCGGCAATTTCAGATATCAATTCCGGGCCATGCAAACCCTTGCCGAATTCCGCCCTCTTGCCGTTTGGTGATGTTGAAGTTACCATCCCGACGGGCGTGGTTGGCGACGATTGGCCGCCTGTCATGGCATAATTCTCATTGTTAACCAAAATCACAGTGACTGGATTGTTGCGATAGGCAGCATGAAGCAGAGCTTGAAGACCGATCGCATAACCGCCGCCGTCACCCATATAGGCGAGTGCAATCCGCTCCGGCTTAGCCATCTTATAACCAACCATGACAGAAGTCGTCCGGCCATGATGTGTCTGGATCGTGTCGGCATCGAAGAAATTCCAGGCAAGGAGAGAACAGCCAATATCGATACCAAAAGTCACATCCCTAGCAATTTTCATCTCGTCAAAAGCATACCCGAGCTGCTTCAAAACAATTCCGTGTCCACAGCCAGGGCAGAAAAGATGCGGTTTACTTGATTTTTTCCAAGAAATTGGAGCAATATTTTCCATTATTTTCCTTTGACTGCTTTAATAATTTCTGCCGCCGTGAAGCCTTCTGCCGGTTTGGACACCTCTTCATAATTCACTTTTTGGTCAGCCAATTCATATTTGACAATTCTGGCAAGCTGATTGAGCGAAGATTCGAAGATCATAACCTTTTTCGCTTTGGCCACCGCTTTTTTCAAAACTTCAGTATCGAAAGGATGAAGCGTAATCGGACGAAAGAGACCAATTTTCACTCCGCTTTTTCGCAAAATACTAACTGCATCCTTGGCTGCGCTGGCAACCAAGCCATGAGCGACAATTACCGTTTCGGCGCCATCGAGTTCGTAACTTTCAGACAAAACCAAACTCTTGCGAGCATGATTCCAATCTGCCAAATTCTTCTGCAAAACTTCCGCCAAATCAGCTTCGGACGAATAGCAATTTCTAATATTGGTTGATTCTGACACTTCTTTCAAAATTGGCTCAGCCTTGACATCAGCGCGATCAGCTGGCAGTTCGACAACAGTTTTCATCTTGCCCAAATACCCATCCCCAAGCAAAATCGTGGGGAAACGATAGCGCCAAGCCATCTGAAAAGCTTCCTGTGTCAGAGTGTACATCTCCAAAACGGACGAAGCGGAATAGACCAAGCGAATTCCGTCACCATTACCGCCAAAGGCTGCCAAATTAACTTCCTGTTGAGAGAAATTAACAGTCCCGGTTGATGGTCCGCCCCGCTGCATCATGATCCCGACAAATGGCAAGCGGAGATTCTCCGCCATCGAGAGTGGATCCTGAAGCAGGACATGACCCGGCCCAGCTGAAGCGGTAAATGCAATTTCCCCAGCCAAAACAGCACCCAGGACACCGAATCCAGCCGCGATCTCATCCTCGGTCTGTAAATATTGTAGCTCGTCGCTTTTGTCGGCTTTGCCAATCCAGCCCTGCAAAATTTCAGTTGCCGGCGTAATCGGATAGCCAAACATTATTTTAGCCCCAGCCGCGATCGCACCCAAGACAGCTGCTTCGTTGCCGGTTAGCAATAATTTCTTTTCTGTCATATTGATAACTCCTAAAATTATTTAGTAATTACTCGAATATCTACGAGATGAAAATTCTCAGCATCGGCGATTATTGGATTGAAGTCAACTTCAGCGATATTTCCAAAATTGTCAGCAAATTTAACAGCCGCGCAAATAATTTCAGCTAATTTTTTCAAGTCATATTTTCTCTGATCACGAGCGCCGTCGAGAATTCGGCCAATTTTCGTCTCAGAGATCATAGCTTCGGCCATTTCCATATTTACAGGAGCAATGCGGAAGCTAAAATCATTCAAAATCTCAGAATAAATACCGCCGCTGCCAAAGAGAACAGTTGTCCCGATATGCTCTTCCTTCTTGATTCCAAGCATAATTTCAAATTTGGTCTTGACCATCTTGCCAATAATGGCTGGCGCACCAATCTTCAGAAATGCCTTCTTCAACTCAAATTTATTCTCAATGTTTAGAATTACGCCGCCAATATCAGATTTGTGTGCCGTTTCGTCGGCCGTTTTCAAAACAATAGGATAGCCTACTTTTTCAGCCAACTCATCAAGCTCGTGTTCGTGCTCGATCCGATAATATCTCACAACTGGCAAATTAAACTCATGTAAAATCTGGTCTTTCTTGGCCTGAATGAAGATTTTGTTATTTTCCTTGTGCGGAAGTAATATTGTTTGCTTCTTCAGAGAATAATCAGCCAGCACTTTCATACCGGCAACCGCTTCTTCGGGATAAGAAAAACAAGGATGGCCGGACTCTTCAATGATCTTCTTGGCCGAGGCCAAGATTTCCCCACCGACAAACGAAGCAAAGAGTGGCTTCTCACCCTTGTATTTAGCAATAATTTCAGCCGTTTCGTTGATTTTGGTAGACGATTGCGGTGTCAGGATCACAACCATACCATCAACATTTTTGTCCTTGGCGACAATCTTGATCGCTTCTTCGTACGACTTCTCGTCTGCGTCACCCAGGAGATCGACCGGATTTTTCAGATTCGATTCAGCTCGCAAGACTTTTGACAGAGCTTCCTCGGTTTTGACTTCGAAATGGCTCATCTCCAAATTCATCTCGGCAATATTATCTGCAGCAGCAATACTTGGCCCGCCGGCATTAGTGACAATAGCTAGGCGTTTGCCCGAGATTGATTGATTGTTGTAGAAAGATCGAGCGAAGAGGAGGAGATCCTCGAGACCGTCAGCAATGATAACCCCAGCCTGAGACAAATATGTTTTGACCGAGAGATAAGAGGAAACGACCGAACCAGTATGAGAGAGAGCCGCTTTGGCGCCAAAATGGCTCTTGCCACCAAAGAGAACGACCGTCGGCTTCTTCTTGGCATATTTGATCAGAGTTTCAGTTAATTTCTCGTTGACTTCTAGCCGCTCCATATATGCGATAATCACACTCGTTTCGGTGTCTTGGTAGAGAAATTCGAGAAGCTCGGCCTCAGAGAGCTGAGCTTGGTTGCCAACCGAAAATATTTTCGAAAATCCCAAATGCGAACTTTTCGACCAATCTATCAGTGAGGTGATAATTGCACCCGACTGCGAGAGGAGAGCAATTTTGCCGGCTTCCGGTATCT
>JAPLVL010000067.1 GCA_026397135.1 Candidatus Berkelbacteria bacterium | reverse complement strand
GTGCTCCATCCCTTCTGTGCTACAACGACTTTATTTGGCCGGAAGAAGGCAAACATTGGGTCTCCTTAAATTTCAAGGCAAAGACAGTTGGTGGAGATATGACCATAGCGGACAAGACCGAGGTCAAGGAGTGCGCTTGGTTTGATTATGCGACAGTTCCGACGAATATTTCTCAATTTACAAAGCGTTGTCTTGAGATCACAAAATGTCAATAAAATTTCCAAACAACTTTTTGTTTGGCTCGGCTACCAGTGCTCATCAAGTTGAGGGTGGTTTGATGAATGATTGGTCAGAATGGGAGAAGGTTTCTGGTCACATCCGCGATGGCTCAACTTCGAAGGTTTCGGCAGACAGCTGGAATCACTGGAGGGAGGACATCGAATTATTGAAACAAACAAATCAAAATGCCTATCGCTTCTCAATTGAATGGTCACGGATAGAGCCCAAAGAGGGGAAATTTGATAAAAACGCGATCAAACGCTATTGCGAAATCCTTCAGACTTTGCGCCAAGACAAAATTGTCTCAATGGTGACACTATTTCATTTCACTCTGCCGGTTTGGTTCTCGGAAAGGGGAGGATTTGAACGGCGCGAAAATGTCAAATATTTCAGTCGTTTCTGCCACGAGATGGCCAAGGAATTAGGGAAATTTGTTGATTTCTGGACGATTCTAAACGAACCAAATGTTTACGCTCTAAACGGCTATATTCGGCACGATTGGTGTCCTGGCAAAAGTAATTGGTGGCTCGCAATCAAAGTTTATAATAATTTGGCTTTTTCCCACAATCAGGCATATTCGGCGATCAAATCACTATTATCCGATTCTAAGATCGGAATTGCAATGAATATGGCCAATTTTGTGCCTGTCCTGAACAAGAGAAGACATCGAATAATGGTTTGGTTTGCCCGTGAAATAAGTATTAATTATTTTCTTCGTAAAATCAAAAACAAAATTGATTTTCTAGGCATAAATCATTATTTACGCTTCGATCTTCAGTCAAAAACACCGTTTATCGTTGATTCATTGCTGCCAAAGAGTGATTTTGACTGGCCAATCCATCCCGAAAGTATTTATGAAGTGATTATGCGATCAAAGATTTGGCACAAGCCGATTTACATTACCGAAAACGGTATTGCTGATGAGGCGGACCGTCAACGACCGGAATATCTGAAAAAATACTTGGAAAATATTTCTCGCGCGATTGCTGATGGCGCAGAGGTGCGAGGGTATTTTCACTGGAGTTTGATCGATAATTTTGAGTGGGCAGAGGGATACAAAATGAAATTTGGACTCTTCACTATTGACCGCAAGCCACGCAAAAGTGCACAAGTTTACTCTGATATTATTCTCAAATCAAAAAATTCTCCCCAGGCGTAAACTGCCCAGGGAGAGGAATAGATCTTAATTTGCCGATTGTGGCCGAAGTGGTTCGGTTTCTGGCACGGACTTTTCGCTTTCTTTTTGCATGTTGTAGCGAATTTTCAAGCTGTCCTGAAATGTAATTTCGGCAATGCACTCGAAATTCCTTTGTTCGTCGATCAGATAGACGGTGATAGCATCGCTAACGTTAACAGGACTCCCTGTCGTGACGTTCGTAGGCATTACTCGGAGGAGAAAGCCTGTCTGTGGCTCTATCGTTGGCGTAGTCGTGTTGTAGGTCGCACGATATTTACCAGCGCCGAGAGCGTAAACACGATTGATCCCTTCGGCCAGAATCGGAAAACCGGTTAGCTGGAGTTTGTAGGAAGGTACCTGCGGTGTCATGGTTTGACCTGGCATGTCGCGTTCGATGTACTGGATCTTGGGATTGCTCTTCAAGTCGTTGATTTGACTGTGAAGCGAAGCAATTTCCTCTTCCTGCGATTTCCGGCAACTGCTGAATCCGATTGCATGTCCGAGCAAGTAGCACCCGGCTACAACCAACACAAACAAAAGGACGATTAAGTATGTTCTCATTTGATCACCCCCAAGCGATTGGATGTTACGTGCTATTATAACAAAATATTTGCAAATGTCAATAAAATTGTGGCTCTTCGCCAATTAGTGTGGTAAAAGTAATGAGATAATTGCGAATGGCAAAAATGCTAACATCATCTTTTTAATGTAGATCTCAGGATTCTTAAAACCGTAAGAAGTTCGCTTAAGCATTTTGATCTTAGTATGAACC
>JAPLVL010000015.1:11945-21236 GCA_026397135.1 Candidatus Berkelbacteria bacterium | reverse complement strand
TTATTCTTATTTTTCTTAAGGTGCGTCTTGCAGAAATCGTCAACAATTGAGAAAATCAGGTTGAGCGTGTTGTCCTGATGTTTCATACCTTAAGGATATCACGCTCGTTTCAATTTAACGAATTATGCAACAGTGGTAAAAAGTTGCATACTGTTAATTATTTTCTACAAAATCTCGTCGATCGACGAGATTTTGTAGAAAACTATAAGCGATGCAAATATCAATTACTGGCTAAGGGTTGGAATTAGCATTTATTTGTCTCTCTTGTCCAGTTTGCACTTTTCTGGATCGATAAATTCCTTGTAGGCTTTTTCGTCACCGTATGGTAGGAAGTCCTCTTGATGAGGCTGAGGAATATAACCTTTTCCCTCCTTGTGTTTGATGCCACACCAATATGCTTCGGTATCACCGGCGATTTTGACTGCATAGGCGAAGAGTCCATTGGCATAGCCGCAATAAACGCACATAATTTTCTCCATTAACCCAAGATAGGACAGTTTTTGCCGATCGATTCGAATATAATTGCTGCGCTTGTTGATGGTCAAGCCATAGAGCGGAAAGGCGACGTGGTGATATATTTCCAAGAACAAGTCGAGGACAGAGACAGGAATTACCATCCCCCAGATAAACGGTACTGCCAGTATGTGACGAAGAGTCTTGTATTTCGGATTTGCGATTTTGTTGTACATGAAATTATCCAGTGATTAAATATTTACTAAATTAATGTCCACCGAAAAGTTTGCCAATCAAATATCCGGCCAGAGCGGCTGTCATCCCGATAATAGCCATTTGGATTCCCGACTTCGCCGGCTTGCCGACCGTCATCTTGGCCTTGTACACCCCAACAAGGAAGAGAATAATTGCTGAGATGGCCAAACTCGGCCAGAGCGCAGTCTTGATCGGCAGGAAGAAATACGGCGTAAGCGGAATAAACGAACCGACCAGAGCAGACAGGCCGACAACAAAGCTGCTAGTATAAATTTCCTTCTGCGTGACAGGTTTTAATTCTAATTCCTCTTTCATCATTTGATCAAGCCAGAGACCTCGATTTGAAATGACATGATTTGTAATATCATCCAAAATTTTGCCATCGAAACCTTTTGATTTGTAAACACATCTGATTTCAGACTCTTCCTTTTCTGGCATTTCAACTATTTCGCGTTTTTCCCTGGCCAATTCGGCAATGAAATGATCTCTCTCCGCCATTTTCGAGGTCAGCGCAACAGCAGCCATCGAGATACTCTCGGCAAAAGTAGCAGCCAAGCCACCGGCAATTACGATTTTGGGATCATTTGAAGCTGCTGCTACACCCAAAATTACGCCCAGGACATTGACCAATCCATCTTGACCACCCAAAATCATATCCGAAAGCATATTTCCAGAAGATTTACGCGATAGTTCACCCAGATGAGCCATTCTCCTCCATTCTAACTATTTTTAAAAACCGAAATCGTCAGGCAAAAATTCCCTTATTCTCCCAATAATGCTTTGTAAATCAATCTTCGCAAAATCGGTTGTATCAACGATAATATTCTGAATTCCTTCAATTTGAAGCGGCCCAACTCTTCCGACTAGGAGATCAGGCTTGAATTCTTCCAGATTCCGCAGATCCTGGTGACCAGGATGGCGATTGTTTTTTGCTCTTTCGACAAATCTTTCGAGCAAAATTTCACCTTGGGCAAAACAATTTATTTCAATAATATTGAAATTTTTCTCTGCTTTGATCTCTTCGATGCGTTTGGCCGCATCAATCGGGTCAAATTTGGTTTCAATAATGAGCGATTTGTCAGCAAGCAAAGTAGTGCGAGCAATTTGCCAAAGTAATTCAAAACTAGAGTGACCGACTTTCTTGGACCACTCCCTGTCGCTCCAGCCAAGATTGTCGAAGAGCAGTTCTTTGAAATCGTCCTTCGAGAAAAAGGGCAGATCAAAAGCCTTGGCAACTTCCCTGCCCAGATAAGTCTTGCCTGAAGCAGATGGTCCATTAACAAATATTAGAGTCGGAATTTCAGGCATAATATGTTTCCAAAATATTTTGAATTCAAAAATCGGTAATAAGATTATTTATGAGCAAGTTTTGTACTTAGTTCAAGTTTTACAATTCTGGTATCGTGATCGTCAAATTTAGCCAGGAATTCATGGTTCGTTTCGGCCAGATCACTGATTTCACGATTCATCTCTTCACGAAAATCCGACAACTCTGACGCTATATTTTCAATCTTTTCAGTCAATTTAAGCTCTGATTTCTCTATCGCAAAATCAACAACGTCCTTGACTTGTTCGATCAATGTGACATTGTTTTGCTCGATAGAATCGTCAACAATTTCTTTGACAATTCCTTTGATGCTTTTTAGATCTTTTTCGGTGAGTGACATGCCCCTATTATATTTGAAATACAACGGCAGTGTCAAACAAATTTAAACGAAAGTCAGGGCTATACCCTTGCTATCGCCACGACCAGTTCGGCCGATTCGGTGGATATAGTCGTTATAAGTTTGCGGAATAGTATAGTTGATGACGTGCGAGATATCTTTGACATCAATTCCACGAGCAGCAACATCGGTCGCGACGAGAATATTGACAGCGTTCTCTTTAAATAATTTCAAAGCACGCTGGCGTTCACGTTGGCGCTTGTCGCCATGGATTGATTCAGCCTTAAATCCTTCGCCCGAGAGTGATTTGGCAAGTCTCTCAACTTCAATCTTGGTCTCGGCAAAGATAAGAACCTTGCGAAAATCAGAACCATTCAAAAGTTCCTGAAGCTGAGTAAATTTGATTGCCTTGTCTCTGACCCTGACAATATCTTGGTCAACATTATCGGCAGTTTTTCCTTGTTTGATTTCGACTGTATTTCTCTGTAGGCAATTTGCTCAGGATCTCACGAATATCATCGATGAAACCCATATCGAGCATACGATCAAACTCATCAACGACAACATTGTTAAATGTTTCGAGCTTGATTAGTCTGCGTTCGCTCAAATCTTTGAGCCGCCCTGGTGTTCCAATCACGAAATTAGGATTCCTCTTCAGATTATTGATCTGTTTGAAAATCGGCGCGCCACCAACACAAGCCGCAGAAAAAATTCTCATTCCCCAAGAAAAGAGGCGAAATTCGTCGTCAATTTGGAGGGCAAGTTCACGAGTCGGGGCAATAATCAGGATTTTTTGTCTTGGATCATTGTAAACTTTGTTAATAAGCGGCAGCAGAAAAGCAGCTGTCTTTCCTGTTCCGGTATTGGCCAAACCAACCAGGTCTCTCCCCTCAATAATAGGGTTAATTGCTTGGTCCTGAATTGGAGTCGGGGTTTTGTAGTTTCTTTTTGCCAAATTTTGTTTCAAAATCGGGGCAATCGCAAAATCAGAGAAAGCGTTGTTGATTTCATAAGGTATTGCTTCTATCCCGACCGATTTACGCACAAAAAGAGAAATATCGATCGATTCGCCGCGTTGTTTGCGACGACTTGGACCGAAACTTCGCCCTGAGTTCTTCGATGGCATATAATATGGCTTCTGAGAGCGTCGATCCTCTCCACCAGTACTATTTCCATAACTTTTTTTGCCGTATTTAAAACCGGCATTTGCTGTTCGCTGCATCTTGTTTCCTTCTCACTTTTATCAACAAAAAAATAAAAGCGTAATAATATAATTTCGAATTGCTGTATAGAACATCGAAATTATTATTTTCTCGGAAATCTATAGAACAATTTATTGTTAAATTTATTATAACATATGAAAATCTATTTGGCAAGGGTTTTTAGCAACTTCTTGATTTCTTTTTAATTTGGATTATAGTAGCCCTATACTACCAAAGGGGAGGTGGTCGCATGAGTCTTACTGCTTGGGAAATTATTTATGTTACTCTTATTATCCAAGCCGCCCTCGGTTCCGTCATTCTGATCGGACTTTTTGTCCTCAATCGAATCTTCGAGAAACGAGTACAGCAAGGAAAGTTCGATGACAGTTACTTCCGAGCCGAACCACTGATTTTTCGACTGTGGTCAAATGAAGAGAAAATTGGACGGGTCAAAAAGGTACTTCTGTATTATGTTTTTATTATTATTCTGATCTTGATCTGTCTTAATTGGACCTCTATCATCCTCTCGAACATCGCACTCTTTGGGCTTTCGTCTGGTATCGTCTTGATGCAGTATTCAAAATACCGATGGATGCAGCGAATTGCCCTTTTTGTCACGATTGCCAGTTTCTTTCTTGCAATCACGCTCTTAACTGCTCCTTTCACACATTTGCTTGACAAATGGGCAGCCGTAGCCGAGCAACGAGTCACTCTACCATTTTCAGATTAATTTTAGGACACGCCGGTTGGCGTGTCCTATTTGATATCAACTCCCCTACTTTTGCTGAAACATTTCCCTCAAGGTTACAAATTTGTAACCTTTCTCTTTGATCTTCTTGATAATTACCGGCAACGCGATAAGCGTATTTTCGTGATTATCATGAAGCAATACGATCGCACCGTTGTGGATCTTCGACACGACTGCATTCTCAATTGCAATGGCGCTGATTCCTGACCAATCACGCGGATCAATATCCCAGAGGGCGATTGCACAACCGACTTCCTTGGCAGCCTCCGCCGTCCTGGTACTGTAACGCATGTAGGGAGGCCTGAAGAATAGTAACTTTTGCCCCATCCCTTGCATCGATTTAAACGACTCCGCAACTTCTGTCTGATTCTGAGCAAGCGACTTGGTGCTTAAATTCTCATGAAAGTAGAAGTGACTCTCGATCTCAAAGCCCTGATTTGGCATTTCTTTGATCATTTTTCCATAATCAGCGACATGACAACCAATTTCAAAGAAAGTGGCTTTGACATTCTCTTTTTTGAGAATTGCGAGCAATTTCTCAGTCTGAGGTCCTGGTCCATCGTCAAAAGTCAGGGCAATCTCCTGCCTCGAAGGATCCCCGTGGCGCAAAACTTGACCAACCAGAGATGGTGGCAGCTTTTGCGGGCCAAAAGTCAGAAGTACCGGTTTGGAATTGGACAGAGCCAAAACAGTACCGAGAATCGATGCGAAAATAATGGTGTTCATGACATCCCCCCAATACTCGATTTGTTAAATCTAAATTAAATTGATACGGGTGTCAAATTGTGCTTTTGCAAATATCTTGATAAAATTGTGACATGACAAAGGACAAGCTGAAAAAATTCGCCACCTTAATGATTGTATTCTTCGGAATAATTTTGATCGTTTTGGCAATCTTGGTCCATTTTCGTAATATTTTGGGCACTGATATTTTCCTGTCCAAAGATTTGCAAGCCGAGGGCGATACACCGGAGCGTCAAACAATCATTTATCATACTTTGTATGCAATTTCTCTCTTCGGCAAGCCGCTAATTTCGGCAATAATGGTGGCCCTCTTCGCCCTCCTGTTCTGGATTTACAAATACTACCGTGAGACGATCTACATTATTTTCACGCCTCTCTCCGTGCTGATCAACTCTCTGGTCAAAATCGTTGTTAATCGACCAAGGCCAACTGCTGATTTGGTCAAAATTTTGGCAATTGAGACAGACAAAAGTTTCCCGAGCGGCCATGTCAATTTCTACACCGTGTTTTTCGGTTTTTTGATTATTACGCTCTTTTTCACACCTAAAATCCCGAAGGCGATCCGATATTTTGTCCAAGTTGCCTCAATCATCCTGATAATTTCAATTTCTTTCTCTCGAGTTTATCTCGGCGTTCATTGGGTCACAGATACCCTGGGCGGCTATCTGCTTGGAGGCATAATTCTTTGTTTCTTCATTTATTTTTATCTTAGACCAAAATTAAAATTAGTATCTAAATCATGATGAAGAAATTCAAACCAATCTCTTCGCTCATTATCGTCTCAAGCTTCCTGATCGGCGCTTGGGCATATTCCAAAATGCCAGCAGAGGTTGCCTCGCATTGGGGGATGAGTGGCGACACGAACGGCTCGATGGGGCGTTTCTGGGGCACTTTCTTCGTGCCGGTATTTATGACTATTGTTTATATAATTTTATATTTTGCGCCCAAAATTGATCCGAGGAATCAAAATGTTGAGAAATTTCGTGCAAGTTATGACAAATTCCTAAATGTTTTCTTGATTTTCTTTCTGGCTATTTATTTGTATATGATTTCTTGGAATTTGGGTCATCATTTGAATATTTCTATAATAATGTCGCTTGGCCTGGCTGGACTTTTCTATGCCGTCGGGAATTTAATCAAAAATGCCGAGCCGAACTGGTTTGTCGGAATCCGAAATCCCTGGACGCTTTCGAGTGATAATGTTTGGAAAAAAACGCACGAGCTCGGATCCAAACTGTTTAAAATCGCCGCCCTAATCTGCCTTTTAGGGCTTGTTTTACCCAAATTTGCCTTTGTTTTCATAATCGTGCCAGTAATCGTCTTCTCTTTTTACCTTATGATTTTTTCATACTTTGAGTTCGCCAAAGAAACAAAATCGAAGTAATTGAATTGAGACAAATTTATCCCCGAGAAATCTCGGGGATAAGAATATTTCGATCTAAAGTGGAACGGCCAGGAAAAGCTGTCTCTCTTCCAGGTGATAGCCACTCTCACAGGAGTTGTTTAATGACCTTTCGCCATGACGGTGAATGATCATCGGATATCTTTTCGACCTACAGTGATCAATTATCGTTCCCATGGCAACAATATCTTTCCCGCGGTGCTGGTTTGGAAAATTCTTCGTGAAAGCATGAAGCTCTCGAAGCATCGCCGGGCGAAATCCCATTTCTTTGAGCCTCGCCGGTATCACCGCGATATAGTCACCCTCGCGATAGAGATCAAGGAGACTGAATTTGAAAATGCCAATATCCGAACTTTTCACCTCTGGAATATCCTCGACAGCGCCTCGCTGCATCCCGTAGTAGTCCATAATGAATACATTCAGAACACTGTAATCAATATGGATATAATAGTCCCAACGGGTTCGCTTCTGGCGATCTTCGAATCGAATTTCATAGAGAAGGTCCAGAACCAAGTCGGGCCAACGAAGAAGTCCCTCAAATTCTTCACGACCGATGCCGCGTTCCTCCAACAATGCCGATAATTGACCGATTTGATTTGCTGTAATCAAATCATTTTTGGGTACGGGATAATACATACACCCTCCCTTTGCTATTATATTTTGTACGCTCGATAGCACTATTTCTATATCACAAATAAGAAGGAAGATAAAGGCACCTTGACAAAGGCCAAAATATATGATACAATGTGAACACTTGATAATTTGTACTCTCAACGAACAAGCTTATTCCAATGCCCATATTGGGCAGGTTTTTAATCCTAATGAATATTTCCGGCAATATAATTTGCCATTTCTAGGCACTTCGAGACCAAAGAGGAATCAGCTGTTTGTTTGGAGAATTTCATAAGTTGTTGAGTTAAAATTAGGCCACCTTTGTAAAAAGGCGGCCTTTTGTAAATTCAACTTACGCGGTCTAGATCATCAACAAATTCTCGATCTCGACCAATTTCCTCTTGATGAAATCGAGAAAAGTCTCGCCCGCATCGTTCGTCCGATACAAATGCCAGACACTGGATTCGGGACAAGTTCCATAATCAATTCCAATCACCCAGTAATTCAAACCCAGAACATAGAGATTGATTTTGAAAATTTCGGTTGCCTCGGGCCAGAATTGATTTGGTGATTCTTTGAAATGCCTTCCAGCGAGGTTGAACAGATGATCGATTTCGGAACAAATGCTGGATTCCGGATAGCCGTGTTCAGGAACTGCGTAATAGCGAATCGGCAGAATCTTTGTGACCGCAAGATTAATATCCTGATCGAAACGCCAACGCAGAACTTTCTCATACTCAGACTTAAAAAGCAGAGCATAATGAAAACGAAGATACAATTCTTCGCGCCATTTCCTTGAAAATGGCAATGTTTGACTAAGCCCCAACAGATACGGCTCCCCTGAGAGCAATGCGATCGGGCAGCATGACGAGCCATCAGAATATGACCTCGCATTCTCCACCATCCAGCCATAAGTCCCAAAAGCAACTTGGGGACCAATCGGAGCCAGCCACTCCCTCCGCTCAGGCCGAATCAAATCGAGAAACGAAACTTTGCGCTTGGTACAAAGTTTCACTGGCTTGCTTGCCATAATTTTCACCTCCAGAAATCGCTTTGTCGAGTGAACGACACCTGCAATTTAGCACAAATATGTCTATTTATCAATCTCAGCTTAGATAAACCATTGTTTATTTTCTCAATATTTGCTATGTATTGGAGCAAGGAGGGAAAAGCCATGCTTGAAGTAATAATTTCTCGACCAAACAAAGGAGTGGCAAAAGCCCTCCGCAATGGTCTCGGTCTAGCCTGGAGAATAGTCATCACGACCGATGATGAAATCGGTATCACCTTCCAGATCAAAGATCGAGATCTGCACAATCACAAGGTAAAGGAACGATTAACCTGCTGGGCCCAAAAAAGTTGGATTCGAGCTGGTATAGTCGGCAATTTCATGGTTACCAACAGCAAGCTGTCAAAAACACTTCGCGTGTTTTATCAACAGCAAAATCGATTTCTCGAAAAACGATGAGGATAGCGGCGAGAGTTCGGATTAGATCAATATTTCCAGTGGAGAGCATTATTATGTTCTCCACTTTTTATTGCAAACTAAAGTTTGTGCTCCAGTTTTCTTTCTAGCCCAAACCTCAGTTTGCTCGTAGCAGACTAAAGTTTGGACTACATTTTTTGGAGTTCAAGCTTTAGCTTGATCCAATGAACCAAAGTTGAATCTCCTGCATTTGTGGAGCTCAAGCTTTAGCTTGATCTCAAAATTCATCCATTTGTGAAACGAAGTCAACTATCGGATACTGTTCAAAAGCTTGATCTAAATATTCCTTTCCCTTCTTTTCCAACCAAGAGTGATAACTAGAAAATTTATAATCAAATTCCTTTGAGACTCCATGTTTTATTGGATTTTGGTGAATATAATTTAAATGCTTGAAAAAATCCGATTCGTCTCGAATAATATGGTCAAAGTAATTCCACCAAATTTTCCGATCAATTGCATGATCGGCTTTATTTATCTCCCTCGCACTTGAACCATTTATTTCAGTCATGAATTTCGCCAATTTGCTCGAATCAGCAACTTGAATAAGTAGATGATAATGATTATGGAGAATTACATAGGCCAGCAACTTGTAGCCAAATTTTTCAGTTTTGTCCTGAATCTTTCGGGAAAGAATCTCCTTGTAACTATCCGGTTGTAAAAACCACTGACCTTCAACAGTTCTGGCAGTTAGAAAATAAATCGAGTTATCTTGAAAATAATGTTTT
>JAPLVL010000015.1:0-11882 GCA_026397135.1 Candidatus Berkelbacteria bacterium | reverse complement strand
ACGATTATCCAGATTCGGTTTGTAATTTGGTTTCATTTTGATCCAAACTAAAGTTTGATCTCCGATATTTGCGGAGTACAAGCTTTAGCCTGATTTATACAAACTAAAGCCATTAGATGGCCACTTTGTGGTTTGTGCTCCAAGCACCCGTAACTCAAGCCCTGCCTACAGTCATCGACTCCGAGGTCGCTCAGAATCGAAGAGTAGGCAGGTTTAGCTTGCTAGTAGAGCACCCTCCGGCCCTTTTTGTCGATGTAGTATGTCTCTGTATTGGGCTGATCTTGGACAAGGGCGACCCCACTCTCAAATGGTTCAGCGCGGAAGAAATGTTTGGTGCCATCATCGCCATCACCAGCAAAGAGATTTTTCCCTCTCTTGTCTATATATATCCAGCCGTCACTTTCGCCATCGGTTGACACCTGGTGAAAGCTATCCTGAATCGCAGCCGCTCCCTCCGAAAAATCTTTCCCACCTATTACAGTGCGCTCGAAAGGCTCTTCCCCTTCTGTATTTATGTAACAATAACGGCTCAAAATAAGCTTATCCGCCTCATAATACTTCGAGACGAGAGCTAATCCGTCCGAAAAGTCATTACCTTTTTCGAAGTGATCATCACAAATCGGGACGAGCTTCTCAGTCCTGTCATCCAATTGATAGTAACGATGGGAACGAGTACTCAGTGAGGAGACTTTGGTAATACCATCGTGAAAACTACCGATCACTTGGCCATGAGTCAGCCCAGTCTCGACACTGCGGCCGTCCGTGAAGACGATCACCCAATTCATAGCAATATTTTTCGCTATTGATTTGCCTTCGGAAAACGAAGTAGCTCGCTGTAAATCTTTGATTGCTATCACCTTACCTGCAAAATCAACTAATTTAAATTGGCTTGTATGCTCTTCTTGCACCCATGCGTAGCCATCCTGAAAAGGTGTCGCGTGACAGAAATCCTCCACCCCATCAACCGATATTTTCTCTCCGTTTTGCTTTATTAGCGAATATCTCAGAGCATTGTCGTCTTTTGACCAATCTGTAACCAAATGTATGCCTTCTTTTCCCACTTCTAAATTTTGGTGACTAAGATCAGGTACAACATTCCCTTCCGTGTCAACCAGATACCAAGTTTCATCGCCCAACATACTGACTTCTATCCAGGCAAAACCGTCTCTGAAATCGCTTGCCTCTGTAACCATATAATTTTGTGAAAGTTTTGAAATAATTTCTCCATCGACAGTAACTAGGACACATTCTTTGCCACCCTTGAATCTACCCCAGGCCCTGTCTTCGTGAAATATACCAAGATATGAAAGTCCAAGTTTGTGGGCAATGCGATCACGCTTGTTGATTTGGTTCAAATCAACTTCATCGAGCAGCCATTCTACCTTTCCGTCAATTTTCTTCTGGGATAGTAGTGCCTCAGCGGCTTTTCCCGCATCAAAAACCCGGCCGAATTCTGCAAATTCAGTCCGAATGTCAGCAATATTATTTGTGATTTCTTGGCAATTCATTGTTTTAGTAGTTTATTAATCACGGTCCTTTGATAATACAGCCAAGATTTCCTCTCGTCTGATCTTGGGAATATCAATAATCACAGCTCCACGATTCATGCTCTTGCCGAGCTCAGACTTTGGTAATTCTTTGAGCACAATTATTCCTCCATCCATGCCATCTGTGATATTCTCCTTAATATTTGCCAGACTCTCGACGACAACGAGGCCACACCTCTTAGCCTTGAATTGTGCCAGAGATTCATCATCAGATACAATCGGTGCATTTTGCTTTTGCCGAAGATCAATATATTGTCCTAGCTGATGATCAAATGTAAATGTTTCTATCTCTGATCGCTCCGGAGCTGTGTCAGTATATTGACCAGCATAGAGAGTGCCAAACAGCTGCCAAGTTGCCCTGGAACCGCTTCTGGGACGGCCCAAGCAATCATCAGTTTTGTTCGCAATTATTACCCCGCTTGATTTTTGCAGACCCATCTCTGCACCCATTTCCTGATCAATGAAAAGATCGGTTCCCGAATGAACCCCAGCGCAACGAACACCGTCATATTTGCATATCAGCGTGCCATGGTCAGATTCATAGCCAAATGGGGAATCACCAATCTCATCGCTGCTAAGGAGATGTCTATTTACATATATTTTCCCGCCTTTCATAGAATAACCGGTGGCACCGCTTGTTTGTTTGGTAATTATTATCCTTCCGCCCCACATATGCTCTCCAGCTTGAGTTCCGCCATTTTTAACTACGATTTCGCCTCCAGACATAAAGACTCCCAAGTGTTTACTAGCAGAATCAAGTACAATCCGGCCAGCTGCCAAGCTTCTGGCGAACGATCCCGCCATTTCTTCGGGCAAATTTTCAACACAGATGTCACTATCAGGTTTCATTGTCTTACACAAGAAGATATTGCACATTGATTTCAGTAAGTTATATGTTTCGAATTTAGGATCACTGAAAAAGTCTGAGTCGTTATCATTTTTTAGCGATTCAAGATGATCGCACAACCACGATTTTATCGAATCAAGATATTTGATGAGGCTAGCAAATGATTCAGATCGAATTGAATTATAATAACCAAGCTGAGCAAAGATATCTTCCACAAACTCATCGCTTTCTTGGCAACTAATCCTGTTTTTATCATTTACTTTGGTAATCTCTATCTTCGAGTCAAATCTTTCCCAGGTCGCAGGGTCTTTTAGCTTCTCAATAAACATTATGGCAGGATCAAACGAATTCAGGATTTCGTTGGTAATCAAAACGACTGACTCTCTTGATTTCATGATTTCACCAACAACTATCGGTGATTTTCGGATATTAATATCAAAATTACTTATTTCTTTGAATATATCATCTATCTTGCTTGTTATTTCTTGGCAATTCATTGTTTTCCGAAATTAATTTCTCGCCCGTTATGATCAATATATTTAGCACTAGACAATTCATCCCGGACACGAATCAGACCGTCATCGAATTCTCTGGCATGATCAAATTCAAGAATTTTTCCGTCCTTCCCCCGAAGGTATTTGCCATTCACATCTACGAATGAATGTTTTACCCCCTTACCGTCAGGGTTGTCCGTGTAAATGAGGGCAAAACCTTCAGAAAAACTTGAGGCGGCATCAAATTTGTCTCTGCCAAATTCATCTACGAAATAATCCCCGTCTAGATTAACAAATTTTTGTTTGTCTTCCTCCACTCGAACCCAGAACCAGCCATCTCGTTGTGAACCAATCCCGTCGATATTTCGGTCTGTCAAAACCAGCTCCTTCCCGGATTTTCCTTTTCTGAACTTCCCCCTTCTATCCATAAATGACCAGCCCTCTGATGTTTTGACAGGAGCATAGCCATCAGAGAAAGCCGCCGCCGACCGAAATCTAGTCGATCCATTCTGAGCTTCGAGTATCAACCCAAGAGGTGACATGAACTGATAGCTAGCGTCCTTAAAATAGATTAATGCGTACCCTTCCTTGCCAAAATGCCCCAAGCTAATCATGGAGTCGGGCATCAGCATCTCTGTGCCATCACGCCGAAGATATAACTTCTGGTCCGTGCCGCGATTGGGTACGATTGGGGCAAACCCTTCAGAGAAGCGAAGATATTCTAAATCACCGTGCATTGGGGTATATTCGTTTGGTAACAGCGTCCCGTCCAATTTCAAATAGCGCAATTTGCCATCGACACGAACTGCCGCCAAACCCTCCGAAAATCGATCCGCAGCGGTAAATTCCAAAGGTTTCCCATCCTGTCCAAGCAAAAAATCGCCTTTTGTATTAACAAACACTTTCATACCGCCTTTTTTGGCTAGAGCCCAACCGTCATAAAAATCGCCAACATAACTCAAGTCCAGCTTGTTAGATAGATTCACTCTTTTTAGGATATTGAGACTATATGGGCTGCATTTTTCAGCCGTGTCCTTGATCTCATCTACCAAAGCAATCGACTCGGGCAATGAACTCAAACTAACTCCAAATATCAACTCCTTTTGGGTAAAAACCTTCTCGATAAATTTTGTTATTTCTTGGCAATTCATATTCTAACTATAATTATTCTACCACTTAATTCTTACTACTTAATCCTTAATCCTTAATCCTTACTGCTTACCCTTCCACATCGACAAGCTTGGTTTTGCCAGGATTATCCGGATCTGAGACTCGCAAGAAGATAATGCCCTTGTTTCTGTACGGAAATAAGCGCTTCTTAATACTCTCCACCGTCGCCCCAGCTTCTTCTAAAATTAAAATTCCACCTCTCATTCCCTTGCCAATATCTCTCTCTGGCAAATCGTACATCACGACGATGCCATAGCGCATGTATTCAAAAGGGTTCTCAGTAATAGCTTGCAAATGTTTAATTACAGCAAAATTTTGATTCCCAGCATAGGCGATTAAATGTTCATTTGTAATAATCATATCAGGACGCTCCCCGTCTAGACTGAAATATTTCTTTTTCTCCTCATCAAAATAATAAATTGTACCCTTGCTGTGAGTCTTGTCGAAAAGCTTGGGCTGGCCAAATACACCCTTGATATATGGCTGGCCAAGTAGAATCGGCGCTTTTGGTTTGAAAGCCTTGCCCTGAAAATACTCAATTCCGGCTCCCGGTTTCTCAATATATATTGCGGTGTCCGTTGAAATTCCGAGCTGGCGCTTCTGTTCGCCAATCCAGTAAACTGCGCCACCGTTTTTGATTTGGGCTGGTCGGGCTGTTTTGCTGATCTTGACGACAAAACCCCTGGTCGCGCCTCCGGAAACGTGTTCCACTAGATCGGGAAGTTCCAAGAGTCCACCACTAGCCCTGTTCCCCGGCCAAATCCCACATTCCGATGTTATCCTCAGCCTTCCTCTGCTCATCTCTGTACCTGCCTGATTCCCGGCAACACAAATATTCAACTTGCCGCCATTAAGCTTGTAACCAGCATAATCACCTGCTTCCCTCAAACTTATCTCGCCATGTGACAAATTGGCACCAAAGAAATCTCTGATTGATTCAGGCAAAGGTCGATCAACCTCAACCGTCTCTTCACCGAGAAACAGCTCCAAAAAGGCGGAGTTCATATAGGAAAAATAGCTTGCGCCATAGATTTCACTTCTTCCATAGCCAGCTGCCTTTTTGGTAGCAGCAGAAACTAATTCGACATTTTGATCCAATAAATTCAAAAAACTATTGTATCGCTCGGTGTTGAGATGATTGATAAATATTTCGGGACAAGCCTCATTCAAATATACGAAAGCTTCATTCATTAACTCTGAATAAATTTTCTTCGGATCAAAACCGGAGCTTTCCGGTAGCAATAGAAATTTAGTCAATGCACTGTCGCTAGTCATGTATTTGAAGAAAAAACGCTCAAAATACTCCTTGTGGTATTCTCCAATTAATTTTTCTGCACTTTTCTGAAAATTGAGCAATTCTTGGGGTTTTGGAGATGACAAAGTGGTGCCAAAATTAGTCGGCTTTCCCGATTGGTAAATCCGCGTCAGAATATTGCTAATTTTTTGGCAATTCTTGCTCATATAATATCTCTACCACTTAATTCTTACTACTTAATCCTTAACTCTTACTGCTTACTTTTTACCCTTCCACATCCACTAAATGTGTTTCACCTGCTATTTCTGGATTTGGTAATCGCATTAGGATGAAGCCGCCCTTTTTCTCTGGTGAAATTTTGGTGCGGACTTGCTCGATACTCACGCCCTTTGCTTCAATTATCACAGCGCCACCAGTCATGTTTTTGCCATATTCAGGAAGTGATTGATGGAGCACGACAAAACCTTTTTGCAGTCCTTCGGTTGGGTTGAAGCCATTTAGCTCATGTCCCTCATATATTTCAAATGGAGATTCTGAGTTATTTGCTCCATCCAACAAATCTTGGTGAGGAACAACACGACTCTTATCCACCAGAGACTTACTGGAAAGATCTACATATCGGCTGACATAGCTCCCCGCTTGAATCCAAATTTTCTCTCTATGCCAGATCCTCTCCATATATTCAATATCTATTGGGTGCAAATAATTTGAATCTTCAACAACAATATTCCCCCCCTTAATCTCAGCAACCTGATTGACTTTTTCGAAATAGACAAATCCTCCATCCATCAGTCTGGCACAGCCATCCCCTGCCTGACCGATCATAACACTACCTCCGTGCATGGAATTACATGCAGAATCACCTACTACTTTGGCTTTGGCTCGTCCACTATCCATGCTGCAGCAAAAACTGCCCTCCGTTTCGTCAACAATCAGTTCTCCTCCGGTCATCGACATTCCACATTGCGATCCCGATTGCCCGATTTCGAGTTTACCACCAATCAAAACCAACCCGGCCGACACTCCCGCTTCACCGACCCTGACGTGGCCACTCTCCATCACACCACAACAAAAGTCACCCACTTTAGCTATCTCAATTTCCGCCTTTGGATTGTTTAATCCGACACAGAAATAGTTGAGTAATTCCGCTGGAATTTCGTCTACAACAATCTTCGACCTGATGCAACAGTGATTGAGAAAGGAAGTATTGACAGCTTGCCTGATGCATAGACGAACCTCATTTATGATGTCATCACTTTGATTTAAAATTTCGGCAGCAGTTGCAATCTCCGTGTACGCGCGACTTTCGGGAAACGATTGGAGAAAACTTTGATATCTCTTGCTAGTTAGATTTATGACAGGAATCTTCGCTAGCAGTTTTTCTTTCAAAACAACAAAAATTTCCCTCATTATCTCCCTGCCATCACCAATTTCAGCATCTCCGGCAATTTGAAAACGATCTTTAAGTTCTAGAACAATTTCGTCAACGTTTTTGTCCAGTTCAGCGAGGAAGATTTGGTCAATCAAAACATGATTTTCGATTTCTTCCTTGATTCGGTACATCGTCTCGATATCAGGCTTCTCCTTTTGAGAAGCCACATCAAAATCCTTCTTTTTTGACAAAAGAAAATCTAATAACTCCGTGATCTCTTTGCAGTTCATATCTATATTTTACATTTATTTTGACTTAATTAAAATATGGCTGCCAGAATTTTCTGGCAGCCATGGGCAAATTACAAACTATTAGGGGTGGGTTCCCAACCATTCCAAACAGTGGTTTTCTTCGGAATTACGATGACTCCGTCCTCAGGAGGGATAAAGTCGGGCGGTAATTCGAAGCCACTGACACACTCAGGCGTAATGATGGCACCTGCGGGGATACGATTATGCTTGTCAATAATCGCATTCTCAATGTAGGCGCCTTCTCCGAAGTGAACATTGTCGAAGATGACCGAATTGCGGATCACGACACCATCTCTGACCCGACAGTTCGGTCCGATGACCGAGCGATCGATCAAAGCCTGGTCGATGATGCAGCCGTCCGAAATCATCGCTCCGTTTTCCAGAGTCGCCCGAAAGGGTGACTTGGCCAGTGGCGAATGGCGCGGCGCGGTATGCCAGGACCAGTCGGGGTCATAGAGATCGAACTCCGGATTCGGAGACATCAATTTCATATGGGCCGAATGGTATGTCTTGATCCGACCGACATCTTCCCAATACTCCGGCTCACCGTTTGCCTTGACGAAGGGATAAGCGAAGACGCGCAAACCTTCCTCAATTGCCATTGGGATGACATGTAGTCCGAAATCGTGCTCGACGCGTTCGATTGCGGTGCACCGATCGAGAATCGAGCACATCGGAGCAGTATCCCAGACATAGACCCCCATACTTCCGAGAATTCTGTTGGGGTCACTGGGCATCGATTCAACCTCACCTTGAGGCTTCTCGACGAAATTGCGGACTCGATTGTTGGCATCGGTTTCAAGCACTCCGAAATGCTTCGCATCCCTGATCGGGATAGGCACCGAGGCAATTGTCAGTTGCGCACCGGTTTCAACGTGCCGAACCAGGAGATCCTCGAGGTAATTCATCTTGTAAAGATGGTCACCCGCCAGAATCAAAACCCAACGCGGATTTTCCTGACTGATCCGGAAACGGTTCTGCTGAATACAATCAGCAGTACCTTCATACCATTTCTTCTCGCCACCTCTCCACTCCGGTGAGAGAACTTCGATGAAGTTGTCTGACTCGGGCGGGAAAAGCGGCGCCCAGCCACGATTAATGTGCTGGTTCAAGGAATGCGCCATTGTCTGTGTCATAACCAGGAGACGTCCCAGCTTCGAATTCAGGCAATTTGAGAGTGGTACATCGATCAGCCGATACTTTCCGGCCAACGGAACTGCCGGCTTGGCACGGTCGGCAGTTAACGGCAAAAACCGTTTCCCGACGCCACCGGCCAAGATACAGACTGTAGTCTGAGCTGCTAATGCTCTGATTTGCATAGTGAGACCCCCATATCCCAGATACAAGTGCCAATTCTTCTGAATTGGCAACGGAATTGACAACATTTGGTCAACCTATATATTTAAAACCAAATATCACGATTTGTCAATAGTTTCGACATTGTCAATGACCAATCATAGTGATATAATCACGATTACAATCGTCAAAAGGAGATTGTCAGATGAATGCGAATACAACCCTTGGCTTCACTCAAAACGGCCATCTCACTTGGCCGATCAATGCTTTTTGGCTTTTGGGAACTTTGGCTCTGATCTCCATTGCCTCGTTGATATTTACGATTATTCTCTCGTCCAAGGAGCGCTCCAAACTCGAGGAAATCGAATATTCAAAGTGTCAATGGAGTTACAACCTTAGCCTATTTCTCTGGAAAATAGCTGAGAGCGGGATTATTGGGGCGGTCATCGTTTACCTGTTTTTCTTCTTGACTGTTCATGATCAATTCAAATTACTGATCTGCCAAGTCGGATTTGGTCTTGCCTTCTTCGTTGCCGGCATCACAGAATTTGTGATTTGGCATTACCAAGAGTCTCAACCTTTCTGGCCCAAGGATAGTGAAATCAGCTTGGCCAGAGTAATAGTAGAGGTTCAAAGGAATCAAAATCAACTCCTGGTCAAATAAATTCCTGCCACTCCGAACTTTCTTCGGAGCGGCTTCTTTGTATCAATAGTTGTTGACTAATTTCCTAATTTGTCAACCTACTTACCTGTTTACTTACTTACTGATTTACTTACTTACTTATTAACTAGTTTACCTGCTTACCTGCACACTATTCAGTCTTTAATCCCGTCTTCTTGCTCCTGAGCATTTTTCGGATTAAAATGGAATTAAACTAAGAGAGGAAAAAATGAATATTATCGAGACAAAAAATCTAACCAAGAGTTATGGCAAATCGAGAGGAATCATCGATGTAAATTTGGATATCGAAGAAGGCGAAATTTTTGGCTTTATCGGCCCGAATGGGGCAGGTAAATCAACCTTCATCCGAACGTTGTTGACACTAATATATCCAACTAGTGGCAGCGCCACAATTTTTGGCAAAGATGTCGTGACATCTGGGCCGGAAATCAAGGAGGAAATTGGCTACTTGCCTTCCGAAGTTTTCTATTACGACGACATGAAAGTAATCGACCTTCTCCGTTATTCCGGCAGTTTCTACAAGCAAAAAAGTAGCAACGATATCGAGAAAAGGATCAAGGAACTGGCAGATTTACTAGATTTGGATCTGAAAAAGCAAATTGACGATCTCTCCTACGGCAATAAGAAAAAGGTTGGGATAATCCAAGGATTGCTTCATGAGCCAAAATTAATTATTCTAGATGAACCGACCGGCGGTCTCGACCCCCTAATTCAACAAAAATTCTTCAATCTTTTGCGAGAAGAAAACAAAAGAGGCGCCACAATCCTCTTTTCCTCTCACATCTTGAGCGAGGTTCAGAAACTCTGCCAAAGGGTCGCGATTATCAAGGAGGGGAAAATTATCAAGGTGGAAAAGGTCAGTAGCCTCGTTGACAATAATTACAAACGATTCAAGCTCGAAACCGTGAGTGGAGTCACGAAACAATATTTTGCAGATCTATCGGGAGTCAGTGATCTTAAAATATCCGGAAATTCGATCAGTTTCTTATATCGCGGTCGAATCAATGACGTGACCAAGAAAATTGCGGAGCTTGATCTCTCCAATATGCTTGTCGAAGAGCCAGATTTGGAAGAAATTTTTCTTCACTATTACCAAAAGGAGAAATAAATGAATATTTGGAGGCACGAGCTAAGGAGTCTCTCCAAATCGACTTTGATTTGGACAGTAGCACTTTCTCTCGGCGTAATCGTCTTCTTGTCAATGTTCCCTGCATTCACCAAAGACATTGAGACATCTCAAAAATTACTAAATAATTTTCCGCCAGCTTTGCGAAGCGCTCTCGGAATTTCTCTCAAAAGTTTTTTTACAATTTATGGTTTTTTCGCTTATCTTTTTACCTTTATCACGCTTGCCGGCGCGATTCAGGCAATGAATCTCGGGGTTGGTACAATCTCGAAGGAAATAAGTGGCAAAACAATCGATTTTCTCCTGACCAAGCCGATCAGCCGCGCCAAAGTGATCAGTGCCAAGCTTCTAGCAACTCTCTCCTGCCTTGTCTTTACAAATATAATATTTAGCTTAACTGCACTGATATGCGCCAAGATCGTTTCAACTGAGAGTTTCAGCTCGCTAACATTCCTGCTTGTCTCAGCTACATTCTTCTTAGTTCAGCTCTTTTTCTTGGCTTTGGGATCGGTTTTTACTGTCATAATTTCGAAGATAAAATCGGTTATCGCCGTCTCTCTCCCAACCGTTTTCGCCTTTTTTGTGGTCAGTGAGCTGGGGGCGATTCTGGGTAACGAAAATGTTAGATATATCACTCCTTTTAAGTTCTTTGATCCAATCTATACGATCAACCACAATGCATACGAGCTGAGATTTCTCCTGATTGAGATTGTATTTGTACTTATTTGTATCTTGTTGACTTATGTAATTTATGAAAAGAAGGATATTCGAGCTGCGGCTTAATAGGAGAAATTTATGAATTTATTTTTTCGAGAGATGAAATCATATAGAAACAGCTTGTTTTTTTGGAGCTTGGGCATGATTGCTCTGGTTGCCGCAGGGTTTGCCAAATATGCTGCCTACCAGGGAACAGGGCAGCCAATGACAGCGATACTTGATCAGTTCTCCAAATCAATGCAAGCCATCTTTGGCATCAACGGCTTCGATATATCGAAGATGAGTGGGTTTTATGGCGTTATGTTTATGTATTTTGCCCTTATGGCTACCGTTCATGCCGTTATCATCGGCACCGATATTATCGGAAAGGAAGAGAGGGACAGAACCTCAGAATTCTTGATGGTCAAACCAATTTCTCGAAGCAAAATCATTTTCATTAAATTGTTTGCTGGTCTCATAAATTTAATTGTCCTAAACATCGTCACTCTGTTTTCGTCTTTATATTTTGTAAATTATTTCGGCAAAGGGGTAGCGATCACCAAAAATATAGAAACTTTGATGATAGGATTATTCGCACTTCAGCTGATTTTTTTCTTTGCTGGTACCGCAATCGCCGCCATATCAAAGAAACAAAAAACTGCGCCTTCGACCGCGACTTTTCTTCTGCTGATTACTTTCGTTTTGTCTATCTTCATCAATATCAATACTAAGCTCGATTGGCTAAAATACCTGACGCCGTTTCGATATTTTGACGCCAGAAATCTCTTGAGTACCGGATTTGAACCGCTATATTTAACAATCGCTACTCTAGCAGTTGCAATCTTTATTCTTGTTACATTTAGATCATTTCAAAAACGCGACTTGAGTATTTAATCATACTATTTCATACAATTTTCTATCTCTTTGGGCTATTTTTTCGTGCCCTTCTCATCTTCCAGCTCGTCCTCTAGCTTCTCTACCTCAGCTTCCAGGGTAATGATGTGAAGAGTTGATTCGAAGATTGAAATTGTGACCAAGACAATAATTGCGACAACGATCAGGGCAGAAGCTCCGAGAACTGCCTTC
>JAPLVL010000024.1 GCA_026397135.1 Candidatus Berkelbacteria bacterium | reverse complement strand
CTTTGCCTTTGAATTTTTCCTCTCCTGGAACATTAAGTTCGCGCGGTTTCTTGCCAAAGGCCAGTATAATTGACTTGGTCTCTAGATTCTTGTGGATGGTCTTGATAGCGAAATGCCCATCTTCCTTTTTGATCTCCTTGACCTCGTCAAAAAGAAACTCAGTGCCGAATTTCAGGGCTTGGTCATAAAATTTCTTGGCAAGCTCGACGCCACTGATTAGACCGAAACCGGGATAATTTTCAATGTCGTTTGTCTTGGTGATTTGGCCGCCAAGATCACGCGAAATAACTAGTGTCTTGAGAGCGCGTCTGCTTGTGTAGATCGCAGCAGACATTCCGGCCGGACCACCACCAATAATAATCACATCGTACATTCTCGTATTTCTCCAATTAAAAACAAATCCCTCCAGATTGATTATAGTTTAAATGAAAAAAAGATTAAATTCAAATGGCGAGAGAAATATTTATTTGAAAAAGTTATTTGACTCGAAAATATGCGTAGAATCAGGGACACTTCAGAGTCCTGTCGGGAGTATACCGAACATCGGGAGCAGTATCCTGTGTGCAGTCAACTCCGTTTTTAGGGCTTAAACAAAGCAGTAAAAGTGGCGGTGTGCCAGCTACAGGTCTTCGAAGTGAAATTTGGACATCGTTTGTCGTTACGTTTGCGCCAAAGACATCCCAATCGTAGAAAAGGCCACCATGTTGGGGACATGGTGGAGTTGGCCAAGTCAAATTGACACTTTCCAAGCTGCCAAGCCACCATGGTGGACCTCCAACATCATTACCGGGGTAGGCACCATTTTCCACTTTGTAAACATTGGCTGCGGTGGCAATCTCTGTCATATCACTTAGAGCTTTTGCAAAATTTGCTCTGGCGGTCGCGTTCTGTACACTAGTAACCACTACCACAGCCAAAATGGCAATGATGGCGACGACGACTAGTAATTCGATAAGCGTAAAGGCTTTTGATTTTTTCATTCCCCTCCCTGAGATTAACTATACCGGCTTTAAAATTTTGTTTAGCTTGGCAATTTCGCGATCATGCCGTAGGTCATCCTTGATCAGCGCGTCGGAGTCCTCGTCAAGTTTTTTCAATATGACAGAGTGGTCATTTAGCATGTGGGTATGCTCTGTCAGTATTTGAGTATGCCGGTCTTGGATAATTCTAACCTCGTGAACTTCATTTCCGATACGTTCTACTCGAGTTTCGAGGCTACCCATTCTTCCATCGAGACCATTGACTTTCTCATCGAGACCATTGACTTTCTCATCGAGACCATTGACCTTCTCTCTGATTTCAACGATTTGTTCCATTACCAGAGAAAAACCCTGGTTCATCTCGCCACGGATCTGTGAAAGACCCTGATCCATTTCTCCACGTACCTGTGAAAGACCGTCATTAATTTCTCCACGGATCTGCGAGAAGCCTTGGTTCATCACTTCGATAATTTTTGCTGTGTCATCTTTTTTCATGTGATAATCTTAACAATGTCCAACAATTTTGCAAATCATTTATTTGGCTCCAAAAGGAATGTTGATTGAAATTCTGACCCAGAGGAATTGGACGATTTGCCAGAGAATTCCGACGATGTTTTTGGCAGCTGGCCAAGCTCCTGGAATTAAAATGATTAAAAACAGGAAAAAGAGCCAGTGGCCATGCTTCATTGAGCCGATAATAGCTCCGACAAAGAGGAGCAGGACAGCTAGAGAGAGACAAAATTGAAGCTCGACTGGAAAACTTGAAATCAGATGATCATAAAATGTGAAAATGGTTGTCAGAATGTTCATAATATTTTCTCCGTTAATTTTTCCCGACTACGACCACGACATCGTAAATGCCGGCAGTTGTGCTATCCTCGACTAATTCTGTCTGGCGCGATGATAGAGCTGTGGCAACTGCATTTGCGGCGTCGATCTTGCCTGTCTTGTAATAAATTTCTGTCTTAGTATATGTGAATCTTTTGGCATTTGTCGTTTTGGCAATCTTGAATCCTGCAGCTTTTAGAGCTGTTACCACTTTGGCTGCTGAGCCGGTGATGCCATTGCCATTCAGAACTTCGAGTAAAACTTTGCTTTTGTCGAGGACTGCGGGTGTAGTTGTCGTCGCTGCTGGTGCTGTTGTTGGAGCGGTGGTGCTACTAGTAGTCGTGTCGTCATTTGAGCTTGGAGTCGTAACTGTATTGGTAGTTGTGTTTGCGACGACATTGACAACAGGAGTGTCAGTCCCCAAGAAGCGCTTAATCATATCACGATTTTGATAGGCCAGTATTGCCAAAAGTACAAAAAAGATTATCCACAAGCTCCAAATACTGGTAATGAAGTTAACAAATTTCGAAGGATTTTCCTTAGGAGTTTTCTTCGCCTTTTCTGGTTTGTATTCGAAAAATTCATCTGCGATTTTCGACTTTTTGGCCTTTTCGTCTATCTCAAAAGCAGGCCAGTCGTTGACTTGCGAACTATCCTGATCAATTTCCTCTGCAGTTGGTGCGTAAAAACCGCCATCCTTGGGCTCTGGCCCTGGCTGGTTCCGCGGCACGATGTCGTGAGAAATCCCTCCCATTTCAGTCCCTCACTTACTTTTAGATGAAATAATTATAACTAAAATTAATTTTTATGTCTAATATTTTCAAAATTTGATGGCTTTTTGATTGTAATAATATTCTTGATCCAGTCGTCTCCCACAATGAAGACATTGTCTTTGTCGAGGGGCAGAAGGCTCAAATATCCAATATCGGACATATTAATGTCGAGACAATTGCAGGCGACCCCGTCTGCGGCTACAGGGTTGGTGCCGGCAACGGCAAAATGGCTTGCAACTGAATCACCATGATGCGGGCCATTTCCTTGCATTGACTCAAATCCGTCAATCACGGCCAAGCCGATGTTCAGCTTGTTGTAGAGCGTTTCGATATTTTTGTGCCAAAAGGGCGAAGGGATATTTATCGGTAATGCAAAATTCTGAGGCAGGGAGAACATTTTTCCTAATTTACTAGCCGATAATCCAGAGAAAAGATCAGTTGGCTTGACCAGGCTTCCGATTGTGGCATTCTTGATCGCCCCGGAAAAAACAAAAATATTATCGGTTTTGGGCGGCGAAACAGAAATAATATAATCGGAGTCTAGCAGTGTCTTGGCAATGTGAAACTGGGCTGGACGTCCGTCTGCATCAAGTAGTTCGATTGTTTCTTTGTCATCTTGATTGAGATCGACGATGGCAAAGTCGTAGCGGCTTTGCAATTTGAGATATCCGTAGCTTTTCATCGTCTCGAGGGTGTCATTATTCAGTGTCCCCTCGGCCACGATAATTTGGTGTTTGACAAAAGGGGTGATGAAATTCAAAACGGCGTCGAGGGTATCGGTGTGTGTCACCGCAAGCGCAGAATTAAGACGACTACAGTTCGGCTTGATTACAACTCTCTTGGCCTCTTTCAGGCCTTTTGTAATTTCTGTTTTGATCAAGGCCAAAGATCTCTCGATATTGTGGCGGCGGTCGTCTGATTTTATATATGAAATCTTAATCATCCGGTTGCAGTTTTATTAATTTACGATCAAAAACACCAAAACAATTGCAGAACTCTGGCGTGCAATTTGAAGCCGTTTTGTTCTCGCAAGTTTTACTAAAATAAAGATACCACAAATCTAGCAAACATAAAGAGCGGGCAGGATGCAGAATTAGGCAGTAAGGATTAAGTGGTAAGGAATGGAATCTCTAGAATTTGCGGATGACGCCGCGGACTTTGCCTTGAATAGTGACACGATCACGCTTGAAGATGAGAGGTTTCATCAGTCTATTGGCTGGCTGGAGACGAATATTGGCCTTTTCGTCAAAATAGCGTTTGAGAGTTGCATTGGCATTGTCTATTAGAGCGACAACGATCTCTCCGTTTTTGGGTGAAGATGTTTGTTCGATAATAACGTAATCCCCTTCTAATATTCCGTCCTCGATCATAGATTCGCCTCTGACTCTGAGAGCGAATGTCCTCTTGCCCATCATGTCTCTGGGGATGTCTATTGTTTCGTTGGTTCGTATCGCCTCGATTGGTCGACCGGCATCGATAATTCCAAGGAGTTGGATTGAGTGTAATTCAATGCCGTCGTCAAATGCGGGTGTCAACTGAATTGCCCTGGCTTCCATGGCGTCCTTGGTCAGATAGCCCTTTTCTTCCAGGATATTGATATATTCAGCGATTGTGCCGGTAGATGAAAGCTCGAAGTAGTGAGCAATTTCACGATAACTTGGGGCATAGCCATTGTCGTCGATAAAATTGCGAATGTAATCAAGAATTTCACGCTGCTTTTTGGTCAATGGTTCCATAAATTGCTCCGTTTTAATCACAAATTACAAATTGATACAAATTTACAAATAGATTGTTGTGGACTATGAATTTTTAAGAAATATCAGTCGCCCTTTGTTCGTTGTTTGTTTGGTATATCTATTATCTGATTTTGCCGAACAAAAGTCAAACATAAACCTGTGGATAAACTCTGAAATTTCAGAAAATTCAGTTTGAAAGCCGATTTTGCTTGACAAAAATTTCTCAAGGTATATATTAAATACAACCTGCAAATCCTCCACAGCTACATGCAGGCCATACCAAGCGAGATGGTAGGTGGTGTATTTGCACCAATATCGTGCCAGAGCACATAACTTTTGAGGCTTACACCTCTTGGTCACAATGACCACACCGTTACCCCCTAGCTCTACGCAGACCCTATCATCTTGGCAATCTTTGCCCTTTCATCTCCTCAGATTTTCTTACCGAGACACTCCCCTTCCGGAGTGTCTCTTACTTTTCTTGGGAAAATTTACTTCTGTTGACAAACTGCAAAAATTCTGTAAAATAAAATTGCCATGTTCCGATTCTGGTGGAGGAGAGAAACTGGCGATGAAATCCCCAGAAATGCCCCATTGGGAGGACTCGGGGCGGCTCAATGAGCCGCCCCTCTTTTTATTGCTTTCTAAATACACCAACACATTCAATATGTTGGGTTTGCGGGAAGAGATCAATTGGTTCTACTAATTCGAGATTTACGCCGAGAGATTCAAATAATTTTGCGTCGCGGCAGAAGGTTGAAGGATTACAAGAAACATAAATTAGTTTCAAGTTCTTCAAGTTCATCAAGTTGCAAAGTTCTTGGATTAAATCTTTGTTTAGGCCGGTGCGTGGAGGATCAAAGATTATTTTGGTGAATTGTTTGGTCGCCAAATTTTTGAATTGTTTGAGATCCGAGAGGTCAGCGCACATAAATTGACAATTTAGTATTTTGTTTAGTCTGGTGTTGGCCTTCGCATCATTCACTGCGCTCTGGACAATATCTACTCCCAAAACCTCCTTCGTCAGAGTTGAAAGGTAAATTCCGATTGTACCGGTGCCACAAAAGAGATCCAAAATCCGATCCGTTGGATCAATCTCGGTCAAGAATTTGATTTTGTCATACAAAGTTTTGGCTCCCTCGGAATTTGTTTGGAAAAAGGAGTCTGGGGAGATTTGAAAGGTAAATTTGCCAATTTTTTCATAAATAACCGGACGCCCGAAGATCAGACGCCGACGTGCTGAATTGAGATCATCACCGGAGATTTCCGAATGATAGAGAGATTTGACCTCGGGGAATTTTTTCAAAACTTCGACAATTCCCTCTTGAGATGGCAATGTTTTTGATGAGGTGAAAATCTCAATCATCGTTTCACCTGTTGCCTTGCCCTCACGGAAGCGGATCTGAGAAAAAGGATTATCACTGAAGTGAAACTTGTTTAGGTATTGAAGCAGAGAAGCTGAGATATTATTTGATGATTCCGATAGGAGAGAACAACGCCGAATCGGGATTAGCTTCTTTGCGTCGTTAAAATGATGCATTGCGAGTGACAAATTGCCATCTGTGCCGTGGGTGAAATAATAGCGGTTGGTATTGCGATAGAAGAATTCTGCGTTGCTGCCTGCGATTATTGGTAGAATTTTGGTACTGACTTTGGCGCGAGCAAGGACTTCGGCAAAAATTTGAGATTTTTGGGCGAGCTGATTCTCGTAGTTCATATTCTGATAATCGCAGCCGCCGCATTCTTCGAAATATGGACAGAGTGGCTTTTGACGAATTGGTGAAGGTTTCACGACTTTGATAATTTTGGCCTCTGCAAAATCCTTCTTGCTTTTGGTGATCTCAATATCAAGGAGATCGTCTGGCAGAGATTTGGATACGAAAACTGGCCGTTTGTCAGCAAGACGACCAAGTCCGGCACCACCAAATATTAACTTTTCGATTTGTACTTCGTTCATAAACTAAATAATCGTACCAAAAAAGAACTCTATACTGCAAATGCGAGAGCAAAATCCAGTACAGCCGTGAATCTGGAAACCTTATCCCTTTTGTCATCCTGAACAAAGTGAAGGACTCATTCGGTTACGCTCAGGGCAGGTTCCAGAGCTTGCTACTCGAGCTCGCTTTGATTATAATTCGCTACGCTAGATTCCCGTGCCTACCGGCAGGCAGGTTCGCAAGTAGTCTCAGAATGACATCAGTGGAGTTCTACTGATTCGGGCAGGACAAATGTTGACACCAGATAAATTAGGTGGTATAATATGGTCACTTTGGGAGGTGAAATATGTCAAAAGTCACAAATTTCCTGCCGGTAGCGATTCTGCTGGCCTTCCTGATGTGTGGGGTTGTGTTCATCTCGGTAGATATGATCGTTAAGT
>JAPLVL010000053.1 GCA_026397135.1 Candidatus Berkelbacteria bacterium | reverse complement strand
CGATTTGTCTGAAAATGCCGAATATCACGAAGCCAAGAACGAGCAGTCTTTTCTAATGGGCAAAGAAGCAGAGCTTGAGCAGAAAATCAAAAACGCTCAGATCATCGAAAAGGGTAAAAGCGGCGATATCATCAATGTTGGTTCGACTGTCAAAATCGACGACGACGGTGATGTTGTCGAATATGCGATCGTTGGCAGCGACGAGTCCGACCCTCTTTCGGGCAAAATTTCAGTTGACTCCCCGATCGGCTCAGCTCTTGTCGGTCACAAGAAGGGCGACACTGTCCAAGTCAAAACTCCGGCCGGTTTCTCTACTTGCAAAATCATCAGCGTAGCCTAAGATACACAAAATTTGTCAAAATCTATACCAAAATCCAGTCCACGAGGCTGGATTTTGGTATCGGCCCAGAATCTTTATTTCCGCTCGAAAACGGAGTAAATTTAGGCTGGTTCCAAATAAAATAATTCGATAGAGGAAAACGATGGTAAAAATTAGGCCGGCAAAGGTTGAAGATTTGAAGCGATGTGAAGAAGTTTTTCGTATTCCAGAGCTCAAGACTCCAGGAGGAGAATTTCTGACTGCCGAGATGTTTTCCAATTATATAAGCGATGACTATTTCCTGATCGCCGAAAACGACAAGGAAATGATTGGCGCAATTTATGGCGAGGAACTGAAGGCAGGAGGGGTCCTGATCTGGCTTTTTGCGGTCAACCCAACTTATCGTGGCCAAGGAATCGGCACAGCTTTGCTTCAAGAGTTTGAAGCAAACAGTCGGAAAAATAATCGACACTGGATTTATCTTGTCGCTTCGACGATGAATGAAAAAACAATACGTTTCTACCAGAAAAACGGTTATGACAAAGGTAGTCTCAATTATGAATGCGCCAAAGAGTTAAATTAAGACAGGATTAAAATAATGGAAATTGAAAAGTATTCAGAAACAAAGCGTGAACAAGTTTTGCGATTAATCGTAGATTTTCAAACCTATATCACAGAGACTGACACCAAAGGAATGTGTTGCGAATTTGCTTCCGACGAAGATGCGAAGAAGTATCTCGAGCAATTGATCAGGGATGCCCAGGAAAAGGAGGGAATATTTCTGCTTGCTATCAAGGATGGTGAAATCGTTGGTTTCATTCAGGGTATTATTGACCGCCACACTGATGATTTGCTCTATTCGCTGTGTCACAAGCCTGGCGCGTATGGTTGGATCGGTGAACTATATACTAGACCGGAATTTCGAGGTCAGGGAATTGCTAAAAAGTTGATTGAGAAGATAGAAAATTATTTCAAACAAAATAATTGTGTAGCCACGAGAATTTATGTTATGACTGACAACAAACTTGCTCTTGCAGCCTATGAGAAACTTGGCTACGAAACGAGGGATATGGAATTGTCAAAAGAATTGTGATTTAAATTCAGCGAAAAAATTAGCCCCGAACTTTTTGTTCGGGGCTGGGGTAATATAGTTAGGTGCCTAACGAAGCTAGACTGGTTTTGGCGGAACCGGTTTAGCTTCCTGGCCAGCAGTATCTGGTACTGCGTCTCTGTTGGAGATTGGCAGTTGCCTGCCTGGCTGTCCGCTTGTTTGATCCCTCATAATGAGCGTGATCACGCTTTCAGCGATGTTGGGATTCTGGGCTGTTTGTGATCCGACGGCTTGGGCAAGCGCAAGCTGGACGCCCAGAGGTGAAATTGTATTCTGCATCAACCTGTATGTTTCTGCGTCGATTGCCCCGTGCTGTCGTAGCTCTTCTAGCTTTTGAAGCGATCTTAGCCTGACTGCTTCGATTCGGATAACTTCCACAGCTGTCTCTATTTCGGTGTTTGTGACGAGAATATTTCCGGCTGCTTTTGCCCTGGCCATACCTATAATTTCTGCGCTGGCGATCTCTGCTAGAGACATTTTCTCTTCGATCGGCAACTGCTCGTTTTGGATGCGAGCTGCAATTTTTGTTTGCTGTAGTTTATTCTTCTTGGCGATTTCCAAGAGTCTAGTTTCGTCATCCGCTTGTTGCTGAGCTTTTGCAATCTGTTGTGCTCGCCTAGCTTCTGACTCAAGGTGGTCAATCAATTCCTTTGGCAAAGTAACTTTTGTTATCCTTGCACTAACCTTGATCCCTAGACATTTGGATTGCAAATCAATGGTATGGCCAATGATCTCGTTTGTGCAGAAGAAGCGCCATGTCAGTTTCTGATACACAGAGAGTCGCTGTTTGAGTAAGCCAACAGCATATTTTGTAGCGGATTCAGCAGGGGAAATTGTACGGTTTTTACCTAGCGGCAAATGTTTAAATACTGAGCTAGCATAGCAATAAAGATCGTAATACTGCCACGTGATCCGAATATCCAGTTTGATCGGATAGCTTATTTCTGACTTGCCATCCTTCGAGACTGTCGCAGTCCTGATCGTTGAGTCGAATGCAGCCGAATGTTCTCTGGCGTCGAAATTTATCAGGTTGTTCCAGCTGAAAATAATGTAATTTCCAGACAGACAGTCGCGACCAGTTGGATTACCAGATGAATCGACTATAATGCCGTGGTGTCCTGCTGAAACAGAAACGATATGTGGTCCACAAAGCATCCATACTATGAACAGTACGAAGACAACCATGATTGCAATTGCCCCTGAATAGCCTATTGAGTCGGGTGCTGTTGCAGATTCTGTTTTGGTCGTATTGCTTTCACTTGATTCAGTGTCAATTTTCTCAATCCGCTTGGAAAGACTGTCAACTCTACTGATTAAGTCGCTCGACTCAATCCCTGTTGTCTTGGAGTCATTTGGCTCCTTGGCTGTGTTTTCTGTGCATTGAACTTGAACAGCAGATACAGCACATATTATGGTAACCATCACAGTGTAGAGAAATGTCCTCATTGTTTTCCTCCCCCAGAATGTTGGATACTACTGCCTCGCAGAATAATTTACGAGCGCAAGTCTACCATACTATTACAGTATTGGTAGTTTTTGTCAAGCGGTCAAGAAAAAGCACTCTGCGCTGTCTTTGGTATTAAAATTACATTCTAAATATCTCAATAATTTTCAATCTGTTCGCGAAATATAGGACGATCGTTGCATTTTTCACGACAAGTAATATAATTGGTATATGGTACACGGAGTCAAAAATTCACAAGACATAATGGTTTGGTGTGTCGAGAGTGCCCTCGGCCTTATTTTCAAGGGCATCAATTCCTTGGGTTTGGATTTGAACGGCGGAAATCTTCATGGTTATCTGGAACAGCAAACTTCCGATATCAACGTCTCTCGGCGAGATATCAGCAAAATGGTCTACGAACTGAATCGCCGCAAATATATCGAAAATGTCGATGGTGACTCTGTCGTTTTGACAAACAAAGCGCGGATCAAAATTATTGATCAAATTTCTCTGACCAACGGAAGCGATGGCAAGTTTCGTATTGTTTCATTTGATATTCCTGAGATCAAAAGGGGAAATCGGAATTGTTTCCGGCGCGCGATCAAGAGGATGGGTTTTCGGCAAATTCAGAAAAGTCTCTGGGTATCTGAGTACAATGTTGGCAATATGGTCGAGATCGCGGCGGAGGAGTACGGTGTCAGTGATTTCGTCGCATATTTTGTAGCTGACAGGTCGAATATCGATATTCATATTGCAGAAGTTTTGAAAAAACCAAAACAAGCTGAAGAAAAATCAGAGAAGCCGCCTGAGACCAAATCTTGAATATTGTTTAAATCGCCTTGAGCATGATCAGCCCAGGTGGGGTGGTTAAATTCATTCGTGAAATATAGGACGATCGTCTCATTTTTCACGAACAGGTGTGAGTTACGGTTATGGTTAATATGGGATAGAGTGAATGGGACAAGTCGTCCAATATTTCACGAACAGGGGGGAAGTGAGGAGATGTTGGGAAGGAGAGACGGTAGTGACGGTGCCTTTATTTCCGTGATCAGAAAGAGTACACTTTTGATAGCAGTCCAAGTGCAAGCTTATTTTATTGAAGAATAAAAATGTAGAGGAAAAACATGTCTAACGAGCAAAAACAATTACTAGAAAAGCAACTCTGGGCTGTGGCCAATGCGCTTCGCGGCAAGATGAACGCCGACGAGTACAAGAACTATATCCTTGGCTTTATTTTCTATAAATATCTCTCTGAAAAACTTGAGATTTATGTCAACGAAAAATTGCTTGCGAGTGAGAAATTCAAGTACTCGGAAATCGAGGAAAATTCTAAGGATGGCGCAGAATATTTGGGACACATCAAGGCAGCCTGTATTTCTCATCTCGGATTCTTCTTGAAGCCATCCGAATTATTCTCTCATTTGGTCAAAAAGGGCAAAGGCCAGACAAAGGATGAAACAACTTTCATCCTAGAGGATCTCAAAAATGTTTTAAATACAATCGAACAAACTTCAATGGGTACGGCCAGCGAGGATGATTTTAAAGGTTTATTCGGTGATGTAAGTCTCACCTCTGATAAACTCGGCTCCAGTGAGAACAAGAAAAATGATGTCATCGTCGAAGTTTTGTCATTGCTTGCTGGCATTGATTTCAGGCTTGACGATGCCAAAAGTGATTTGCTTGGCGATGCGTACGAATACTTGATCGGCGAATTCGCCTCAGGCGCTGGTAAGAAAGGCGGGGAATTCTACACTCCGGCACAAGTTTCGAGATTATTGGCCCAAATTGTCTCAGCAGACAAGAAACGCCTTCGCTCGGTCTTCGACCCGACTTGTGGCTCAGGTTCGCTCCTTTTGCGCCTCAAGGAATACGCCGAGGTTAGCGATTATTATGGCCAGGAACTCAATCCAACGACTTATAATTTGGCACGCATGAATATGATCTTGCATGGCGTTCATTTCGACCATTTTAAAATAATGCAAGGTGATACCCTGACCGACGACATGCATCCAGACTTGAAAGCGGAGGCAATCGTCGCTAATCCGCCTTTTTCAGCCGAATGGAAAGGTGAAAAAGATCCAGCTTTGGTTCATGATGACCGTTTTTCCCAGTATGGCCGTCTAGCGCCAAAAGGCGCTGCTGACTACGCTTTTGTCACTCACATGATTTACCACTTGGCTGACAACGGCACGATGGCGGTTGTCCTGCCCCACGGTGTCTTGTTCCGCTCTGGTGCCGAAGGCCAAATTCGTAAACATATTATCGAAAAGCAAAACTTTCTCGACGCCGTCATCGGTTTGCCGGCAAATCTTTTCTATGCTACTTCAATTCCAGCTACCGTCCTGGTCTTCAAAAAATGCCGCAGGGATGACGAAGATATTTTGTTTATCGACGCTTCCCGAGAATTTGAAAAAGGCAAAAACCAAAACCACCTGACCAACGAAAACATCGCCAAAATTTTCGAAACTTACAGCAGTCGCAAAGAAATCGAAAAATATTCCCACCGAGCTAGCCTCGACGAGATCAAGGAAAATGATTTCAATCTCAACATCCCTCGTTATGTCGATACCTTTGAAGAGGAAGAAGAAATCGATCTTGGTGAGGTCGTCGCCGAAATCAAGAAAATCGACGCAGATATGATCGGCATTGACCAAAAAATCACCGGCTTTTGCAAAGAGCTTGGCATCAAATCGCCGTTTGGGGGTGAAAAATGACTCCGAGGGAAATTATGAAAATCCAAAATATCGAGATTTCGCTTCAATCTTTTAATGAGAAAGATTATATTTCGCTGACCGACATGGCAAGGTACAAGAATTCTAATGATCCAAGGTTTGCAATCCAAAACTGGATGAAAACAAGATATACAGTTGATTTCCTTGGACTCTGGGAGCAGATGCACAATTCCGATTTTAACCGTGTCGAATTCGATACGTTTAAAAGTGAAGTCGGAGCAAACGGGTTTGTTGTTTATTCTTCAATATTTGGAGATGAAAAATGTTAGTGTTTATCGATGAATCCGGCGATCCTGGTCTGAAGATCGAGCAAGGTTCTAGCAGATATTTTACTGTCTCGCTGGTTGTCTTTGAGGAAAACGATGAGGCAATTGCTTGCGATCAACGAATCGAACTGTTGAAACGGGAGTTGAATTGGGAGGCATCAAGTGAGTTTCATTTTAAAAATAATTCTGACAGGGTGCGGGAAGCATTTCTCGGCGCAGTGGTCCCTTACAGTTTCTTCTACTACTGCATCGTCATCAACAAAGATCCGAAGAAGCTGTGGGGAGATGGCTTCAAAGACAAGATGTCCTTTTACAAGTATGCTTGTAGTCTTGTATTTGAAAATGCCAAAGATAAGCTTGATTGTGCCACAATAGTTATTGATAAGAGTGGAAACCTGGATTTTAGGCGCCAGCTTGAGAAATATCTCAAGACTAAGGCCAATTCAAATACACGCAGAATCAAGAAAATTAAAATGCAAGAATCTCAAAAGAATAATCTTCTTCAGCTAGCGGATTATGTTGCGGGTGCCATCAATCGATCGATAAATGATAATAAAAAACACAAAGATAAATATCGGAAAATGATAGGCAAGAGAGAAATATATGTACAAATTTGGCCAAAATAAAATCCCGACCCTATCCCTTGCGGGAACGCAGGCGATAAACGCCACATTTCGGATCGGAATTAATTCCAACTAGATTATATAACATGCGGGTAAGTGTTGTCAAATAGGAAAATCTACAAAATTAATTATAATGTTATGGGATTCCATGATGACATTAGATAATCATCTCTAATTGTCATTTCGACCCATCCCGAGCCCACCGCTGGGTGGATCGAGGGAGGCGAGAAATCCCATCGCATAAGCAACGACTAACCACAAGAAAAAAATCAGACGCAAAATAAGGTAAAATAATGTGTAAGTATTGTACAAAAAAGCCTCAAGTATATGACTGGTCGAAGATAGTGCCTTTTTATATCAATCAGGTAACTTACAATATTGACGGCGCTCGAAAATCTTTTGAAAATATTTGCGATACTTTCAACTGCAAGCCTCATCCTCCAACAAAAGAAGCCATCAAAACATTATTCATGTTTATTCACTACTTTCTTATTCATGTTCAAAACATTTATGACATCTTTTATCCGAATACTAATAATGCGTATCTATGCGAGGCAGAGAAAAGGTTTGCTGGGGAGCGCAGGAATAATCTTAAATCCTTATATCCCAAGATTTATAAAATAAGGCCTCCAAAAAATGTACAAGGTCAGCCAGTATTTGGTCAGGCCAGGAACCAATTGGAACACTTTGATACCAGAATTGATAGCTGGATAATGACCGTCGATAAACAAAATGATTATTTAAGTCTCAATAGAGTAATCTATTCGAAATATTCAAAGGTTGGTGTTCCAATTAAAGATAGATTTTGCTGGTTTAGCGAAGATGATTTATTCTTTCATTTTCATGACCAAAAATTTGATTTAAAAGCAATTTTCGACTTTATTAAACAAATTGAAAGCAATATAAATGAAAACTAACACCCCAAAACCAAACCAGCAGGTTTGTCCCGAGCGAGGCCAAGCGAGCCGAGGGATCTTTCCTGTCTTAAGATTTAAGGAATTTACTGACGAGTGGCAAGAAAAAAAGCTTGGTGATTTTAATATTAAGGTAATTGATGGTGACCGTGGCAAAAATTATCCAAATGGAAATGATTTTTCGGATAATGGATACTGTTTATTTTTGAATGCCAAGAATGTTACCAGTTCAGGTTTTTCTTTCAGCGAGCGATCATTTATCAATGAACAAAAAGATTCAGAGCTAAGAAAAGGAAAACTAAAAGAAAATGATTTGGTCTTGACGACAAGAGGCACAATCGGCAATATTGCATTTTTTGATCAAAATATCCTGTATAAAAATATGAGAATCAACTCCGGGATGGTAATTCTTAGGTCTGACGGAGCTGAAATAAGTCCTTCCTATTTGTATCTATTTAGCAAATCGACCAAGCTAAGCGATCAAATTAAGAAAATATCATTTGGCAGCGCGCAACCGCAACTGACCGTAAAAGACATTTTGCGACTCAAGCTGACCGTCCCACTGCTGACTGAGCAATCAAAAATTGCCTTATTCCTAATCTCGGTGGATGAGAAAATCAATCATCTGGAAGAAAAGAAAAGAGGATTTGAAAAATACAAAAAAGGCGTGATGCAGGCGATATTCAGCCAAAAAATTCGGTTCAAAAAAACTGACGGCTCAAATTATCCTGATTGGGAAGAAAAGAAATTGGGCGAAATTGGTGAATTTTTTCGAGGCCACAGTTACACAGCTATAAATGTAAAGGAAGATGATTATCTTGTCCTTAGATCAAATAATATTCAGAATAACAAACTGTTAACCAATCAAGAGTTGCAGTTCGTTGATAAACCATTTGGCGACCAAATTAAGCTTAGAAAGAATGATATTGCGATATGTATGGCGAACGGAAGTAAAAAACTGGTTGGCAAATCGGCTGTTTATGATGGAAGTTACAATGGTCATGCGACAGTCGGCGCCTTTTGTTCAATATATCGGTCAACAAATTTAATAAGTAAATATTTGTTTCGGATGCCAAAGTATGAGCAAGAGATTGAACTTTTGCTTAGTGGTACAAATATAAATAATTTAAAGAATTCAGATTTGGCAGGCATAGTTTTTAATCTGCCTAAATCAATTGATGAGCAAGAAAAGATTGCGGTATTTTTGACGGCGTTAGATAGTAAAGTTGATTTAATAAATAAAGAGTTGGAGCAAGCCAAACTTTTCAAAAAAGCTTTGCTTCAGCAGATGTTTATATAAGGAGAAGCATGATCCCAATTAAATTTGAAGACTACAAACAGAGGATTAGTGATGCGGTTCAAAGAAAACTTCAGTCAGCCCCAATAGCGGGAGAAAATGGCTTCACCCTAATAGAAGGTTTTGTAATGCAACCATTAAGTAATGAAGTTTCCGGTAATATTGTTATTGGTGGTCCTACTATACCGATGGTCGCAATTGTGGGGAATACGTCGGGTCGTATTTATTATTTTGCTTTGAAACTGTTATTGCCTGAGGTTGGAGTATAAAATGCCAAGATCCAAGAAAACAATTGAACAGGATAGTGCCTCGACTGAGAAAAAGATTTCTATTTATAATGTAAGTGGTGGTAAAAAACTTGATGTAAATGATATGCTCGATAGTCACTCTCGTGATATCGAAGATATCAGAAAAGACTTAGCGAGCGAACGGCAGAACAACATTATAATTTTTGGTATTTTTGCATCGCTGGTTACATTTTTCAGTATAGAGATACAGATATTTAAAAGTATTGAGAATTTTTGGCTTTTAATTGGCCTCTCAGCTTTTTTGGTTAGCTCAATGTTAATATTTGTTTTATCATTAGGCGCCGTTATTAGAAACGATCTCCGGTGGGGTGTCTATTTCAAGAATCCGTTGTTTTGGACGTTCCTGTTTTTCCTTGCTTTTTCATTTGTGATTTTCTTTCTGAACAGCAAAGGCATAAATATAGACATAAAGGTGAAAAGTTAATATGACAACACAATCCGAACAACAACTCGAAGAAACATTGATGGCGCAATTGAAGCGGCTGGGGTTTGTGCCGGTGGTGATCAGCGATGGAAACGGAAAGATTGCTTCGTCGCGGACTCCTCGCAATGACGGCGTAAGCTTGACTGAAAATCTGAAAATCCAGCTGGAAAGGTTTAATCAGACAACCTTTTCTGATCTGGAATTTGAGAGGATTTTGAATCATCTTAGCAGGGGTGATCGATTTGCGAAGGCCAAGATTTTGCGGGATCGATTTGCTCTCGCTCGTGATGACGAGAGTACTTTTTATGTTCGATTTTTTAACATGGATCAGTGGTGTAAAAATGAGTATCAGGTGACGCATCAAGTCACCCAGGTGGGGCGATATGAAAATCGTTATGATGTGACTCTACTGATCAATGGTTTGCCTTTGGTACAGATTGAGCTCAAGCGACGGGGTATGGAGATGAAAGAGGCGTTCAATCAGATCCAGCGATACCACAAGCACTCGTTTACTGGCACACTTTATGAGTATGTGCAGATTTTTGTGATTTCCAACGGGGTCAATACCAAATATTTTTCCAACAATCCGGGCCAATCTTTCGAGCAGACTTTTTATTGGACAGATGAGGCAAATAACAAGATTGCCAAGCTTGAAGAATTTACAGCTGCATTTCTGGAAAAGTGCACGGTCTCCAAGATGATCGGTGAATATATTGTCCTGGCTGAATCCTTGAAAACCCCAATGATTTTGCGCCCATATCAGTATTACGCGGTCAAAGCGATCGAAAAGCGAGTCAAAGAATCGGACAAGAACGGCTATATCTGGCACACGACTGGCTCAGGCAAGACCCTGACCTCATACAAGACGAGTCAGATCTTGTCGCGGATGGCGGAGGTGGAAAAAGTTTTATTTGTCGTCGATCGCAAGGATTTGGACATCCAGACGACCAAGGAATTTAACTCATTTTCTGATGGCTCGGTCGACGGGACTGACAACACTCGGAACCTGGTGGCACAACTAGAGGACAAGAATCGCAAGTTAATCGTTACCACGATTCAGAAGCTTGATATTGCCATCGGTCGCGAACATTATCTCAGGAAATTGGATTATTTGGTCAACAAAAAAGTTGTGATTATATTTGACGAGTGCCATCGAAGTCAATTTGGCCAGACCCACGCTCGGATCAAAGCGTTTTTCAAGCAAGCGCAACTTTTTGGCTTCACCGGCACACCGATCTTTGCCGAGAACAATGTCGGAGGCGTGACGACGGCGGATGTTTTCGATAATTGCTTGCATAAGTATATTATTACGAACGCTATTTCGGATAACAATGTGCTTGGTTTTGCTGTCGAGTATGTCGGGAAGTACAAGCAGAAAGATAGTGATACCATCGACAAAGATATTTTTGCCGACGCTTTGGTTGAAGGGGTAAATACCAAAGAAGTACTAGAAAGTGATGATCGGATCAATAAAATTACCGATTACATACTGGCTGATTGGAAGCGCAAGACCAAGTCTGGGAAATTTAACGCTTTGTTTGCTGTATCAAATATCGATGTTTTGAAAAAGTATTATCGTTTGTTTAGCGCCAAGAAATCAGACGACTTCAAGATTGCCACGATTTTTTCTTATCAAGCCAACGAGGATGACAGCATTGATCTGGATGTTGATCCGTTGGCTGATGAGGGATTGACGATCAATCAGCATTCGCGCGATTTCTTGGAGAGCTGCATCAGTGATTACAATCAAATTTACTCGACCAATTTTTCAACTGATCGATTCTATGATTACTACCGGGATTTGCAGACAAGAATCAAGCGGAAAGAAGTTGATCTGGTGCTTGTCGTGAACATGTTTTTGACCGGATTTGATAGTCCACGGCTTAATACTTTGTATGTCGACAAGAACTTGCGCTATCACGGCTTGATCCAAGCGTACTCTAGAACCAATCGACTTTTGGATTCTGATAAGCCGCATGGCAATATTATTTCATTTCGCAATTTGAAGAAGGCGACCGATACGGCACTGGCCTTATTTGGCGATGAGAATGCCAAGGAAATTGTCTTCAAGAAGCCATACGAAGAGCAGAAGAAGGAATTTGAGAAAAAGGTGATCGAGCTCAAAGAACAAATGCCAACCGTCAGTTCAGTTGATACTCTGCAGAGCGAAGAGGATAAAGCTTCGTTTGTTAAAACTTTTCGTGACTTGCTCAGGATCAAATCGTCACTTGAGACTTTTGCAGACTTTTCGTTTGATGAATTGGGCATCTCTGAGCAAGAATTTTACGATTACCAGAGCAAATATTTGGATATTTACGAGGAACGAAAAAATAATGGTGCCGGCCCAGAGTCTATATTGGATCAAATAGATTTTGAACTTGAATTGACGATTCGAGATGTAATCAATTTTGACTATATTATCATGTTGATTGCCGGTCTTAAAAATATCACTAATGACTCCATTCGTGAGCGAAAGACCGAGGATATTTTACGCCTCTTCGATCGCGATGTTCAGCTTCGCAAGAAGAAGGATTTGATCAAGAAATTTATCGAAGAAAATCTGCCAAGGATTGCGAAGGCCGAAAATGTCGAATGGGCCTTCGATGCCTTTTGGAAAAGCGAGCGGTCAAAGGTGCTGAAAGATTTGGCCCAAAGTGAAAATATCCCAATAGGGAAAATTGAATCCGTAGTAGGCGAATACTTATATTCCCAAAAAATGCCAGAAGAACAAGCAATCGCCGACCTCTTGCCCAATGTCCCGCCAATCAGAGAACGGCAAGGGATTATAAATCGAATAAAAAGCGTGATTGAGAAGATTGTGGATGTATTTGAGTGGTAAGTGCATTTTTTGAATATAATTAAGAAAATAAGGAACATTTATAACTGACTTATTTAAAAAAAAATTAAAGAATATCATCGATGTTACCATATGGATAGCATTTCTGTTAATTTTTTATTTTTACCATGAAAAATTAATTATTCGAGATATATACTTAGTCCTGATAATCGCATTTTTAGGATTTTTAGCTCTTGGTGGTTGGGTTGCTCTATCAGTAGGTATTTTTAGAAATATCATAAACAAGACAGGGAAAATTAAATTATCAGGAGTACTATTAGGGACTATTATTGCTATCTATCTTTTGGGGTTACTTATTCTAGCCATGGGTTCTTAAAATATTTCGGAGGATGCTTTCCCCAAATCAAACCAAGTTGGCAATAAAGAGATATTGAAGAACCATAATGTTTCAAGGAGTGAATGGGTCTTTGGGGACGGTTCTGCTACAAGCTCGATATTTGCAATAAGCTAATATTTTTAATAAAATATAGCCATGCCTAGACTTGCTAGATTCTTGCCACCTGATAATGTTTTTCATATTATGTGCCGCGGAAATAACGGCAATG
>JAPLVL010000052.1 GCA_026397135.1 Candidatus Berkelbacteria bacterium | reverse complement strand
GATTTTCATTGGTAATACCTAATTCATTAATCTGGTTATGACTAATCAATATACCAGATTTGTTACCAACGTATCTCAGCCTCCGCAACAAAACTATCATTCAATAATTTCACTGCTTGCAACCACAAATAGAAAAAGGAACTACATCTCTGTGTAATTCCTAATTCAACTAACTGACTCACCCTGCCTAAGACCAGGGCGGGGCAAGACGAGAAAAGACTAGTGCTCCTCGTTTAAATGTATGGCGCTAAACTTCTATTACTACCGGGATGACCATTGGGCGGCGCTCTGTTTCTTTGAACAGGAATTCGCCAAGTTCGTCGCGCAATTTCTGTTTGACATTGGCATAATCAGGCTTCGCTCCGCCTTTTTCTTTGGTAGCGTATTTGGCAAAAATTCGTTTAACTTCGGCTCTAGATTTGTGGACTAAATCTTCACTCTCGCGCATGTAAATGAAACCTCTGGAAATGATATCAGGAGAGGTCACAATCTGACCGTTTTCGTGATCAACCGTGACAATAACGACAAAAATTCCATCTTCGGCCATTGCTTTGCGATCGCGCAAGACAATATTGCCAACATCACCAACTCCCAAACCATCCACCATCACATAGGAAGCAGGCACGCGTTTGTTTGTAACTTCGCCTTTGCCGTTTGAAAATTCAATGATCTGGCCATCATCGCCAACCAGACAATGATCTTCGTCGACAATTCCCATGTCTTGAGCGATCTGACATTCGAGCATTAGCTTGTGTCTCTCGCCATGATTCGGCATCAAATATTTCGGCTTGATCAGTGCCAGCATCAATTTCAAATCTTCCTGATTGGCATGACCGGATGTATGAACATCCATCAGTTTCTGATAAATAACCTGGGCGCCGGAGCGGAACAAAACATCCATCAGATTGGAGACAGCTCGCTCATTGCCAGGAATTGGTGAAGACGAAAGAATTACAAGATCGCCCTTTTTCATTTTGACGTTTCGGTCCTCGCCGTTAGCAATTCGAGTCAAGGCAGCATTGTCTTCACCTTGGGAGCCTGTGCAGACAACCACAACCCGATCATCGGGATATTTATTTAAATCTTTCACATCTATAATAGTATCTTGTGGCATAACGAGCGCCTCAAGAGAAAGCGCGATTTCGACGGTCGTTAGCATGCTTCGACCAACAAAACAGACTTTGCAGTCAAGTTTCTTAGATACATTCAAGACCTGTTGGATTCTACCAATTAGAGTCGAGAAAGTCGAAACAATAATTCTTTTCTTTGATCTCTCCATAATCGACATCAGAGATTCTTCGAGGACTTTTTCAGAGATCGAGACACCCGGTTTCTCGATATTGGTCGACTCCATCATCAACAAAAGTGGCTTTCTGGAGCCGATCAGGGCAAGAGCCGAGAAGTCAGCCGGTTTGCCATCGGCCGGAGTATGATCAAATTTGAAGTCGCCAGTAGCAACAATAACTCCCTCCGGAGTAGTAATGCAAAAACCCATTGACTGAGGAATGCTGTGATTTACTTTGAATGTTTCAATCTTGAAACAGCCAAGCTGGAGGATGTCTTCGCCTGTTTTGATCGAAGATAATTTGGCTGTCTGATCAAGACCAAATTCCTCCAATTTACTCTTGATAAGCCCCAGAGATAGTGGCGAGGAATAGATAGTTGGAGCGCCGATTCTTTCATAAATATATGGAATTGCGCCAATATGGTCCAAGTGACCATGAGTAATCAGAAGACCTCTGATTTTTTGCTTGTTTTGCTCAAGGTAAGACACATCAGGGATGACATAGTCAACACCCGGCATCGTTTCGTCAGGGAACATAAATCCCATATCAATGACAATGATGTCGTTCTTGTATTCGATCACAGTGCAGTTCTTGCCACCGGTTTCCTCGACACCACCAAGCGGAATGATCTTTAATTTCGGTTCGTAAAAGAACTTCGATTTGTAAGCTTCGGGATCGACAACCTGCGCGGTGAAGCGTGGTTCATCGGAAGATTTCTGTCCTTTTTCGGGCTGATTCTGGCGTTGTCCCATTCCTGTCTGTGACAGCATCTTTTTCGGGCCATGGTGCTCCCGGCGGGGCTGAGATTTTGCCTGATTTTGATTAGTATTTGCCCCCATCCGATAGCGGCTATCAACGCCGTTGTCAGTCAAAGCTTGAGCCAAACGGCTAGCCCTTTGTGGGTCGTTTAGACCGATCGGTCGATCGTTCTTTTCTGTTTTTGGTTTCTCTGTTAACATAGTTTTCTCTTAATAATTCTTTCTTAGATTAGTTTATTTGATTAATTTATTCTTCTTTTGGATTGCTCTTTTCTATTTCATCCATTTTTTCTAGAATCGCTGGCAATTTCATAAAATCACTGATCAGGGTTGAGCGTAATCCTCCATTGTGGAGCGCAGCAGCAGGATGATAGAGTGGCAGGTAAACAATGCCGTTTTGCCGTTTCAATGCCCGACCATGAATCTTCGAGATGCTGTCCATCCCGGGTAAGAGCGAGGCACTGGCATGACGCCCCAGACAAACAATCACTCTGGGTTTGATCAATTCGATTTGTTTCTCAAGGTAATGGCGGCAAATTGCCTTTTCATCATCCTCCGGATCACGATTTTCAGGTGGACGGCATTTGACCGTATTGGTAATGAAAATATCGGCACGAGAAAAACCGGCGGCTTCGAGCATTTCGTCTAGAAATTTTCCGGCAGCACCGCAAAACGGGATTCCCTTTTGATCCTCCGTTGCACCTGGAGCTTCACCGATAAACATCACTTTTGTCTCAATATTTCCACTCCCCGGAACAGCCTGGATGCGCGTCTCAAAAAGACGGCATTTCTGACAAGCGAGAATTTCTTCCCTTACTTTTTCGAGTTCTTCCCTTTTTATCGATTCATCCATACAAAAAACAATAGCTATTTAATAGAGACGAGTGACCAAACAAAATTGGCAATATGTGTCATTTAATTTATTGAGAACATCTTTTGAAGTTAAGAGAAGTTTAACATATTCTTTTTATTTTGTCAACTCGATATTTTTCTTGTCATGACGAGAGCGAATCCACTCCGCTCCAATAAATGTAAGAATCGCGAAGGCAATCAAAATCAGGATTTCGTTAAATCCAAGGACTTTGACTTTGAAAATATTTGTAAGCGGATTGAGGAAAAGGCAGAATTGCAAAACAAGAGAGACTAATATCGAAATCCAGAGCATTTTGTTGGCGAAAAATGCTCTAGGATTTTGCCAAAAACGCTCGCGGCTTCTAATCGAGATTGCCAGAACCAATTCCATGATGACGGCGGCGCAGAAAAGCAAAGTTCTGGCCTTTTCAATCGAATACATCAGTCCCCAAAGGTAAAGCCCAAAGCAGAGAATAACGGTGATGAACGCCAGTGAAAGTGAATATTTGATCGCAGATTTGAGAGAACTATTACTTCCGGATCTCGGTTTTTGCTTCAAAACATTTGGGTTCGGCTTCTCTGCGCAGAGAGCCAGAGCCGGGAAAGAGTCGGTCACCAAGTTGATCCAGAGAATTTGCAGGGTTGTAAACGGAACTGGCAAACCAAAGAGGAAGGCAAGCCCGACCAAACAGAGTTCACTTAAGTTTCCAGCAAGAAGGAAGGTTAGGGTGTTTCTGATATTGTCATATATTGTGCGGCCATACATGACAGCCTCGACAATAGTGCCATAGTGATCATCGAGAAGGACAATATCGGCCGCTTCCTTCGATATATCAGTGCCTCTTTTTCCCATAGCGATTCCGGCTTGTGCTTGGCGAAGTGCCGGCGCATCGTTGATACCATCTCCTGTCATCGCGACGCAAAAACCCTGTTCTTGTAGCAGTGTTACGATATTAATTTTGTCTTCGGGAGTAACTCGCGCAAATATTTTTACATTTTTTATTTTTTTGATCAAATCGGCTTTCGAACCACCTTGAAGTTCCTGACCCAAAATTATTTCATCGTCCAAAACTTTGAGACCGATCCTTGAAGCAATATATTTGGCCGTTTCAGGGTGGTCTCCTGTCAAAATTATCGGTCTAATCCCGGCGGAAATTGTCTCTGCTATCGCCTCTTTGACACCCACTCTTGGTTGATCAGCAAGCGCAAAGAGACCTCGGAACTGCATGCCGCAAAGCACGCTGCTCTTTAGCTCCCCCAAATGCTTGTCCGCCAGAGCAATAACGCGGAATCCTTGGCGGCTTAATTCATGACATTCTTGCAAAATCTCTTTTTTCGATTCAGAATCGAGCTGACAGAATTCAACAATTTTTTCAGTCATTCCCTTCGCAATAAGCGATTTTTGATTACCAGATTCAATCAAGACAGCCATAAATTTCTTGTCTGAGTCAAAAGGAATCTCCAAAATTCGACGGTATGACTTCTCCTTGAATCGACTGAGCTTATCCAACATGTGGGTGCTCTTGGCGATAGCAATCTCGAGTGGATCACCGATGAAATCATCTTCGACATTGAGATTAATGTTTGAACAAGCAAGCCCGTGAGTGAAAAACTTAATCAGGGATTGGTCTGGCTTGATCTTGGAATTAATTTCATACTTTTTGATCTTATTTTTCTCAAGAATCATCGCTTTCTCGACGACAAGCTGGTTTTCGGTCAAAGTACCTGTCTTGTCGGTCGCGATGATATCGACCATGCCAAGTGTCTCTATCACTGCCATCTTCCGCACAACCGCCTTTTTCTTGGCCATCTGCGAGACACCAACCGATAAAGCCAGAGTGATCGCTGTCGGAAGACTCTCTGGTACAACAGCGACTAAGAGAGCGATAGTGAAAGTTAGAAGTTCTAGCCCAGGGAAGTGCCTTGTATACCCCAGCAGGAAGATGATGAGAGAGAGCACAACTGCTATTTTCGTTAACGAAGCGCCAATGTAGTTAACCTGTTTTTCGAGTGGCGTTTTTTCCTCTTTTTCGACGACAAGAAGGGCAATTTGACCAAACTCAGTGTTGCGTCCGGTAGCAACAACTAAACCCAATCCATGGCCAGCTACTACCATGGTAGCAGCAAAAGCCATATTGCGACGATCGGCCAGAGCAGTATTGAGAGGAAGTGTCCCGCTGTTTTTGCCAATCGGTATCGATTCACCAGTTAGACTCGATTCATCTATTCGCAAAGATTCTTCCTCAATAATTCGGAGATCCGCTGGCACTTTTGCACCTGCCTCAAGAAGGACAAGATCGCCAGGAACAAGCGTCTCACTTGGGATCGAGACGAGCTTGCCACCACGAATAACCTTGCAAGTTGAGGCATAATCTCTCTTCAGACTGGCCAAAGCTTTTTCGGCTTTGTATTCTTGGGCAAAGCCAAGGATGACATTGATCAATATTATAGAAAAAAGCATAAGGCTCTGAACAATTCCATCGACAAAATACGAAATTACCCCAGCACAGAAAAGCAGTACAACAAAAAAATTAGCAAATTGGCGCAAAAAAATCAGAATCGCACTCGGTTGACGAAAATTTTCGAGTGAATTTAGACCAAAATTATCGAGACGCGTTTTCGCTTCTGCAGAAGCAAGCCCTTCCTTGGCGGTAACATCAAAATGTTCGAGGCAGTTCTCGCGGCTCCATTGATAAAAAGCATAATTCTTCAATTTCCCTCCCGAAGAAATCTAGTTAGCTCGGGCAAGCAGTAGCACAGCTACCGCCACAATCAACTCCGGTTTCGCCACCGTTCTGTGCTCCATCAGAACAAGAGGTAGCCGCGGCCTTGCCGACCAGCCACTGTTCGGCAATAGCATTATAAACGGAGTGAAAATTCTTGTCCTGAAGCACAGTGCCACTTGCACTAGTCACGGTGTAGTGAAAGTCAGCCGTCGCGCCCTGATGGGCTTTTTGTATCTGTTTCTTCTCGCCTGGTGCCAAGGTATCGGTCTCGGCGATTACCGGAGGGGCAGGATCAGTAATATTGGATGTGACAGGATCAGTCATCACAACTTTGCGACCATCCTTCGTGCCATAGAATTCAAAGGTAATTTTGGTGCCCACAATCTTGGACTGGATCAAAATATGACTTCCGTAATTATTTAGAAATTTAAAATCGGGAGCAGGATCATAAATAGTGGCATCCATTCCAATCGGCGGCTCATAATAACTAACTCGGTAACTATGGTTTTGACGCTCTGTTATCTTCATGCCAGCATTTAGGGCAGCTCGAAAGAGAGTGGAAGAAACCTGACAAAGTCCGCCACCGTAGTCGGGCACTGTTTTGTTGCCCTTGATCACTAACTCTGGCAAATAGCTACTAGATGCATCAATTTTTCCCAAGTGAGCCAGAGTCGAGAACTCTTCGCCCGGAGCTAGCAAGACGCCATTAATCGCGGCGGCGCCGGTTGTGATATTGAAAACACGGTTTGTCGGAGAATTTTTGAAATCAGTTGTAGCTGTACCAACCAAATCATTAATCCCGAGAGTAGAAATATCACTATCACTGATCTCCGGCTTCTGTGTGTCAACTTTCAGGGTCAAGGAAGCCAAAACCTCAGTTTGGCCGAGACGATCAAGCAAAGTTGTCTTGATATCGGCGACAGCCTGTTTTTGATCAAGTGTAGCACCCAGACTTGAAGGTTGGAAAACTGTAACTTTGCCGGACTGAATTGTCAGCTTGGAATTAACTGAAGCATGATCTACCTTCGAAGCCAGGGCTGAGATATATTTTGTCATCGCCGTGTCGTCAAAAGTCAGGGTTAAATTCTGGCCATCCGGCTTACTTGTGATGAAACTGGCAACCGTATCAACATCGAGAGCTGTCTTCTGGTCACCAGCTGTAAGATTGAGACCGCCAGATGAAATAATTTTGTTGGCATCAGCCAAAGTGGCAGCGGCATTTTCGGCTGTAACCTCCGGCTCAAAATTTTGCAATTGAAAATTGATTACACTAGAGTTGAGATTACACAGTGATGCTGAAATATCTGACAAAATATGATCCTGATTTATCCGACTGCCTGCTTTTCGCTCAGAAAGCAATACAAACTTGTTGTCCTTGTAGGAGATTGCGTAATCTTTTTCTGGTTGATCGAGCTCTTCTGCTACTGCTGCTACCTTTTTCTGCACTCCGGCCTGGTCATATGTAAAAATATATTTGTAATTTTTCTTCCTGAAAAGAGCCAGAAATTGCTCAAGGATAGCTGTCTTCTTGCTTCTGTTGCGACCAATGTTCCAAATCTGATCGCTAGTGGCAACATTGTCATAGTTTAGACCAATCTCGATTGGATCGATTGTATAGGTTTTGTCATTGTCAACAGAATGAAGCGTGATCAACTGAACCTGGTAACTCTTGGCCGTCCCCTCGATATAATTATTCAAATCTGCCCGGCTTTTCCCAGAGACGTGAGCGTTAGCCAGAGAGATATGAGGGAAAACCTTTTTCGAGTAGACGAAAGAATAGCACACAAAAGCAAGCAGCAACAATACAATTGAAGCTGATGTTACCAAGAAGATTATCTTGGCCAGATGTTTTTTTCGGGGTTTAGTTTTTTCCATCAGTTATATCTTTGTACAAATCATTTCCTTCGAAATAGCGGCTACCCCATTTGAATTTACGCCACTAAAAGCTGGCGTTTTCACGAGACCAGAACAGCAATTTTTGGTTGTATCCGTTACTTTGTCTTTCTCGCCATAGCAGGAAGTCGAGGACGAGGACGATTTGAGAAAATACTTTTGACCAAAAAACATAAACCCACCAACACAGACAACTACGACTGCAATGGCAATGACAAACAATACCCAATTTTTCATCCAAATTCCCTCTTAATTAAATGATAAAAAATAATCTGGCTCGATCCTCTTCTATCATACAACGAATTAAATCATTTTTTAATAGCCCTAAGAGATCTTCAATATTTCGTTCAAGATCTCCTTTGCTTTAGTCTCGCGCTGTTTTGTTTCAGCTGCCTCTGTCGCGAAGGTTACAACCAGAACCTCGCCTTCTTTGGCTGATTTGGGCAAGAAAGCCTTGGGAACAATCATTGTTTCGTCTTTGTCTGAAACCAAAACAGCCTGATCTTCTTCGAACCGATCGAGAGAGAGTTTCGTTTGTTGTCTGTCTTTGTCCAATTTCATGTCATAGTCCATCTAAACTTTTGAAAAGTGGCCACCCAAGGATGACCACTGTTTCAATCTTTTAGAACAATTTTTTGATGCGAGGGTTCAAGATCATAAGGAGCGCAACAATTGCGACAATTGATCCGACAACTATCAGCTTGACCAGATGAGAGATCTCAGTGTGAATCATGGTAGTTGCAATCAAAAGAGCAATAATATTGACAACTTTGATGATTGGATTGATAGCTGGACCAGCCGTGTCTTTGTAAGGGTCACCGACTGTATCGCCAGTTACCGCCGCTTGATGTGCGAGTGAACCTTTGCCACCAAAATGTCCATCTTCTATGTATTTCTTGGCATTATCCCAAGCACCGCCACCAGAAGTCATCGAAATAGCTACGAAGAGGCCAGTTGTAATGGTTCCGATCAGGAAACCGCCGAGTGCAACCGGACCCAGGATAAATCCAACGAAAATCGGCGAAACAACTGTGATAGCAGCAGGTAGAATCATCTCTCTAATCGCCGCTTTCGTCACGATATCAACTGCTTTGCCGTATTCAGGTTTGGTTTTGCCCTCCATAATTCCCTTAATCTCACGGAACTGACGACGAACTTCGGTCACAACAGCGCTTGCCGCTTTGCCAACTGCCTGCATCGCGAGAGAGCCAAAGTAATATGGCAAGAGTCCACCAAGGAAGAGACCGACAAGAACCTTCGGATCGGTCAGATCAAATGAATAGTGGCCACCAGCTCTAGTTAACTTCTCCGTATAGTCAGCAAAGAGTACCAGTGCAGCCAACGCAGCCGAGCCGATAGCATATCCTTTGGTTACTGCTTTTGTCGTGTTGCCAACTGCATCAAGAGCGTCGGTATTTGCACGAACTTCGGCAGGAAGATCAGCCATCTCAGCAATACCACCGGCGTTATCCACAACAGGGCCAAAAGCATCAATTGCAACAATGATTCCAGCCATCGAAAGCATGGCCATGGCGGCGATCGCAACTCCGTAAAGTCCAGCCAGAGAGTAAGCACCCAAGATTGCGGCTGCTATTGTAATCACAGGGACAGCAGCTGAACGCATCGAAACAGCTAGACCTGTAATAATATTTGTACCGTGACCAGTTACAGAGCTTTCGGCGATTGATTTAACGGGAGAAAATTTAGTCGAAGTAAAATATTCAGTCGCAAGCACCAAAATAGCTGTCACAACCAAACCGATAAGCGAAGAGAGGTAGAGGTTCATGGTGGAATAAAGCCCATTGTCTTTCATCATCCAGACAGTGATGAAATAGAACGAGACTGCAGCCAAGAGGCCGGCAACTGCAAGCCCGATGTAGAGCGTACCCATAATGTGTTTGGAATTTTTCGGCAATTTGACAAACCAGCTGCCAATAATCGAAGTAATGATCGAAGCACTCCCTAGGACAAGTGGATACAAGAGAGCATTCTGAAAATTCGAGAAGAAAAGGTTGCCTAAGAGCATGGCAGCTACGGCTGTAACAGAATAGGTCTCGAAAAGATCAGCTGCCATTCCAGCACAATCGCCAACATTATCACCAACATTATCGGCAATTACTGCAGGATTTCTAGGATCGTCTTCCGGAATTCCAGCTTCAACTTTTCCAACAAGATCGGCACCAACATCGGCTGCTTTGGTGAAGATTCCTCCACCAAGTCGGGCAAAAATTGAAATGAGAGAGCCACCGAACCCAAGTCCGATCAGCGCATCAACATCTTTGAAAACAGCGTAAAATCCCGCAACGGCCAAAAGGCTCAAGCCTACAACTAGTAAACCTGTGACAGTGCCGGATTTGAAGGCAACATCCATACCAGAGCTCAAGCTTTTGCGGCAAGCTTCGGCTGTCCTGACATTACCACGAACAGAGACAATCATTCCGATATAGCCAGCCAAAGCAGAAAAAACTGCTCCAACCAAAAAGCCGACAGCAATGTGCCAAGGATTTAGTGCGTAGAGTAAGATAACGAAGATGACGGCAGCCACCACCCCGACTGTCGTGTATTGGCGATTGAGAAAAGCCATCGCACCTTCCTGGATCGCTTTGGCGATATCAACCATCTTTTTGTTGCCCTGTTCCTTCTTGGTCACAATTAGGGCCAAGATTAATCCATATACGATCGCCACGGCGGCGGCGCTAAGACCAATCAATAATGAAATTGTCTGCATGCTCATAAAACTCCTGAGAAAACTAATTATTCATAAATAGAGAAAAGAACAAAAGTGTTGTTCTTTTCGGATAGAAACTAAATTACTAAAGTGTAATTTACCACAATAAGCCAAAAGTTTCAACAATATGCACTGGCAGAGTACGTTGGTAACAACTTTTGTTGTTTTTCTAATGTAATCTCAAGATACTCAAAAGGTGTCAGGTAATCAAGAGTTTGGTGTGGTCTCTCAAAATTGTATTCGACCAACCACTCTGTCAAGGCTTCAT
>JAPLVL010000047.1 GCA_026397135.1 Candidatus Berkelbacteria bacterium | reverse complement strand
GTTTTTGTTCCATTAAAAACAGGTTGGACTAAACATGGTGGTGAAGGACTAAAGATTTTCATTGGTAATACCTAATTCATTAATCTGGTTATGACTAATCAATATACCAGATTTGTTACCAACGTATCTCAGCCTCCGCATAGAGAGTTTCGGTTATTGCCTGAAATTACGAAATAGCACTTACCCTTATTCTGAACAATGTCGCCTAACGTGAAGAATCTCTTGTACAGGATGGAATCCTTCGTAAATACACTCGGGATGACAGTAAAAATCAAATTTTGTAATTCAAGGTACTAACTAAAACAATCCAGTGTAGAGATCATTTGCATTGCAAACCGCATAATCTGCACCGCCATTTATACTAGATAATATCCAATAGCTGGATCCCGATGCCCCCACCCATGGGAAACATTTGCTGTGACTATCAAAACCCCCAGCCCCCAAGGCGTCGCTGAGTTCCAGATTGGCATGCCAAGCATAATGATTATTACTGCCAAAATAGAGATAGTCGTTACGAGGAACATTATTAAAATGATTAAATTTCGGATCTACCGGCACACCACTTAGAAAACCCCAGTCGACCAGAGCCTCACCAATTGAATTTGTTGAGTAACCATTTGTCCATCCTTCACCATTTAATTTGACACTGACTGCACCTTCTTGAAACGGGCCGCTAGCATCATAACGACCAGTCACATCACCACTTTTCATTTTGAGAATATAGGTATCAGCATCTTGTTGATATATGATTGTTGCTTGCTCCAGACTAGACAAGGTTGAGAGTCTAACCGAGTCTCGAGCTCTTTTCTGAGCATTATTGTAGCTAACTACAACAACCACCGCCAAAATTGCGATGATGGCGACGACGACGAGAAGTTCGATAAGCGTAAAGGCTTTCACCTTTTTCATATCCCCTCCAGGATTAAATATTTATATAATAGAAGAACTAGATGTATTTTTCAATCTGTTCAGTCTGCAAATTTGACTTGATCGTATTGATCAATTGGTCGAGATTTTGGTGTGTGGCAGCCGATATTTCGATTGGGGAAGTTTTTTGTTTTTTCAACATTTTCATATCTTCCTTCAATTTTTCCGGCGAGACCGCGTCGATTTTGTTCAGTACGACTATTTCTGTCTTGGCAGTCAATTCAGCCGAGAAAACTTTCAGCTCGTTGCGGATCGTAATATAATCCGTTGCCGGACTTTCGGAATTGGCATCTATCACATGGACAATAATCTTGGTTCGCTCAATATGGCGCAAGAATTTGTCGCCCAGACCTTTGCCGAGCGAAGCTCCCTCGATTAGTCCTGGTAAGTCAGCAATAATGATGCGCGACTGTGCGTCAACATAGGTGCCGAGGTTTGGCTCAAGCGTTGTGAAAGGATAGTCTGCGATTTTGGGATGCGCACTCGTCAGTACCGAGAGCAGAGTGGATTTACCAGCGTTTGGAAGCCCGATCAGACCAACATCAGCTACGGTTTTCCAGACTAGTCGAAGCTTCTTTGAATCCCCTTTCATACCCTCCTTGGCCCATTTCGGAGCTTGCTTGATCGAGGTAGCAAAATGCTGATTTCCCCAGCCGCCATTTCCACCCTTGGCGATCAAAATTTTGTCGCCTTCCTCTGTCAGATCGGCAATTAGCTCATCTTTTTCGTAGAGCATAGTACCGCGAGGAACTTGCAAAATCAGATCAGTCGAATTTTTGCCGTGCATTTTCTTGCCCATTCCGTTTTCGCCATTTTGGGCAAAGAAATTTTTCTCACGATTGAAGATAGCTAGACCATGAGCATGTTCGTCCACTTCGAAATAGACATCTCCACCTTTACCGCCATCGCCGCCATCGGGTCCGCCCATCGGAATATATTTCTCACGACGAAAAGAGACACAGCCGTCACCGCCTTTGCCTGCCTTTACATAGATTGTTGCTTCGTCGATAAACATTATTTGGTGAGCAAATGTACAGGTAAACAGGTACACTGGTTATTATTAATAATATTACTATATCACAAAATACATCTTAAAGCCAAATTTGATCAACCTAGTCAGAAACCATCAATCAGAGCCTATTTACCTGCTCACTTACTCACCTGCCAACTATTAAGCTATCTCAGATCGAAATAGACCCATTGTCCACTAATCATTTTTTCAAAATGAAGATGAGGGCCAGTTGAGCGTCCTGTGCTCCCGGAGAGACCTATTACTTGTCCAGCCGAAACCACTTCGCCTGCTGTGACATTTATTTGACTTAGGTGACCGTAGCGCGTCGCTAGGCCGTTACCATGATTTACAATAATCATATTGCCATACCCGCCAGACCAGCCTGTCGAAACGACTTGAATTACACCAGCGGCGGCGGCACGGACTGGCGTTCCCGTAGGACAAACATAGTCGATTCCAGTGTGGCCGTTGCCAACACCCCTGGAAATATAGGAGTAGCTAACAGGGACGATCAAACCGGTATCACTCGAGCCTGAATAATCGCCATCGTAGGTTCTCTTCGTGGTCGAACTATTTCTGGTAACAGTGTCTCTCGTCGCTGATGCGAGCTGAATAACATTTTTCGAAGCAGGAATCACATAGCCTTTGGCCGGAATTTTTATCTGGCTGCCAGATTTCAGAGTGTCAGCATTGGAAAAATTATTTACATATTGAAGGGTAGCTACCTTGACGCCAAATTTCTGGCTGAGCGCTGTAAGCGTATCACCATCCGTAACTGTGTACGCAATATCTGACTTCGAATTATCAGGCAGAATATTTCGATCTGTAATCTCAGTATTTAACGGCGCAGCATATGCGATCAAGCCGTCCGAGGCGTTGAGAGCCAAATTGCTCTTGTCCAACAGACTAACTGCGTTTGGGATAGATGTATATTTACCGACACTGGCCACAACTGAGTGCTCAATATCCTGATTTACTGTCACAAGACTCGATGTAATGTTTTTCGCTTGTGCTGTTTCATAATAATTCGACAAAACAACCATCGACAAGAGGAGGACGATTGCAAAATGAGGTAAATAACGAGACAAGAGTGGGCATTCTTTGACAGAGGATAATATTTCCTGTGAGCTTCGCGCTAGCGCGGCGAAACAGCTAACAATTTTGTCTGCCCCTATACGAAAAACGGCTTTTGAAAGTCGGTGTTTGGTCGGGCTATTTTTTTGAATATTTTTTGAGCTTAGACGGAAGCACGAGGGAGGCTCAGAAATGTTTGTGTAAATCATATGTTTTGGTGGCGCTTTTCACGACACCGTCACAGAGTTTATCACTACTCCTCCTCTCCTGTCAAGTCAATTTAGCACAAAAACGCTATTTTGTCCTGACCAAAAGAGTGCTTGTCTTGACTTCCTTTAGAATTATTCCGCTTGGGAGCGAGAAATTGGACTGATCGATTTTCAGACTAATGTTTCCGCTCGAATCAGGAATTTTCCCAGTCAAATCGATACTTACTACGAAATCGCTTGGGCTGATAGATGAAATTTTGTCAGAATTTCCCTGACAGATTATCTGTACCGCCACGGGAGTATAGCCCGTAATAGTGTAAGAGCCTTGACTCGTAACCGCAAAATTGGAGAGATCAAATTGTTTGCTTATATAGTTTGTTTCTATAGTAATACTGACATGAACTTTTGATTTGGTCGAATCGAGAAGCAAAATATTGTCTGGCATTGTCAGAATGATGTCCTTTTCGAGAGTAGAATCGAGATTGGCGACCGAAATTTCGGCCGTTTCGATATATTTCACAGCTGAAAGCGCCGAACCGACGCCCGTAATATCTATAACACTCGGATTGACGGAGATATTGGAGATAAAGTAGCTGTCCTTCGGCAAGCCTGTCACGTTTGCCCTGATTCCGACTGTTTTGGTATTGGCACCATGAATAACATCGACTTTTGCCGTCGCACTTGCAGGTGCAATCTCGATGTTGGGAATTGCCTTGCCATCGGCGTCGGAAGCTTGAAGTTTGGCACCCCTAGAAAAAGAGGAATCCTCACTATTTAATTCAAGTAGGCCATCGACGGAATCCAAGTCATTTAGAGTATTGACTGCCCCCTTGACGCTGACCGTATCAGGCGAGAAAGAAACGTTTTGTACTGCCATCCCTTCGGCTAGCGAGCCCTGAATCTTGGCATGAATTGGCAATTGTTTCGTCGTGACCGGCTCAAGTGTTACCAATATCGATGATGGTGACTTCTCGACCACTGAAACGCCGGAAATCGAAGTGTAGACATTTACAGGGACTTGATGTGTGCCGGCCGACAGCCCTGCCATATCAATACTAGCAGTGAAACTGTCGCTCGAAAGCTTCTGCCAATCAGATGATTTGGCCATCACCTTGATCGAGACAGTCTTTTCGTCATATTGCGGTACCAGATTCTGACCAACATTGACCGGCTTGATCTCGATTGTCCCAGGAAGTTTGGCAATTGAATTTTGGCTGGCGGAAACAAAGAGCCACAAAATAGCCGCCGCTCCGAGACATGCCAGTTTAATTTTGTAATTTTTGGTTATAAATTTAATCATTCTTTTTCGTCGCTTTCGCTTGGCGCAATAGAGCAATCAAGCGGTTTCGCAATCTATCCTCAGCGATCCTGCGCTCAATTTTGCCCCCGACCGACATGGAGACTACACCGGTCTCCTCAGAAACAACAAGGGCAATCGCATCCGAATTTTCCGTAATTCCAATTGCAGCTTTGTGGCGTGTGCCCAATCCCGAATTCAGATTATCAGCCGAAACAGGCAGTACGGAGCGAGCCGAGACAATTTTGTTTCCTACTATAATAACCGCACCATCATGAAGCGGAGATTTGGGAAAGAAAATCGACAACAATAGCTCCTTCGAGACAGCAGCGTTGAGCGGTGTCCCGTTTTCGATGTATTCACGCAAGCCAGTCTGACGCTGGATAATGATAAGGGCTCCGATTTTTTGCTTCGACATAACCTGAATACAAAGAACAAGCTGGTCGATCATTCGAATATAGTTTTCTTTGCTCAGCGAAATTTCCCCAATAAAACGAGCTCGACCAAGCTTTTCGAGTGCAGTTCTTAGTTCTGGTTGGAAAACGATAGGGATCGCCACCACAAGCATTGCCATAGAATATTTCAGTATCCAGTTTAGTAGTGTCAGATTGAGAAAATTGCCGATCAGGGTGAGGGCAACCAGAAAGAAAAGTCCATAGAGAATACGCATAGCTCTTGTTTCGCGCAGAAAAAGATAAATCCAATAAAAGATAATTGCGACGAAAATTATGTCCAGCAAAACCAAGGGGCTTTTGAAGTTCGAAAAGTTCCCAAAAAAGTATTTCGCATTTTGGACGATATCCAGGACTTTGCCGCTCAGTGTAGATTGCATCAATATTTGATTAATTACTTTAGGATTCACATGAAACAATGGAGATCAAGCTTCAGCTTGTTGGGATTAAACCCGACTATTTAACCCTGTTATGCACCAAACAAACTGAAGTTTGCTCTCCGCTGCATAAGCCCCGTTACTAATATTATACCGCAAAAATTAGGAAAACAAAAACCGTAACTGTTGATATCGGGATCAAGCTGTTGTCCGGTTTGTTTCAGAGAATCAAATATTAGCTAATTTCACGCTTTTTGAGTGTAGTTTTGAAGACGACGAAACTATCTCCGACTGCAACATTCGCACCAGCCGGCAAGCCGAAGCCACATTCTGCCCCAGATGAGGCTTCGGTAACTTCAGATTTCTCACGACGAAGTGATAGGATTTTGGTGCGATATTTCTCTGCTTTAGCTTGAAAAAACTTAATTTCATCGCCTTTGGTAATTTTTCCTTCACCGATCATCCCGCCGGCGACGAATCCCTTGCGATCATCTCTAAAAATAGCTAGAACTTTTCCGTTTGCTAATTCGTCTTCGATCACATCCGGAGGTAGAATCAACGCAATTTGAGCTTTGATATAGTCAATAATTTGGTAAATAACTTGAAAATTTTCGATTTGTACATTTTCTTTGTCAGCGATTCGCTTTGCTGCACCGAGAACCAAGACGCGGAAACCGATTACAATCGCCTTGGTCGCCTTGGCCAAAGTAATATCAGATTCACTAATTGAGCCAACACCTTCGGAAATAATCTTGACACTGTAATCATCACCTCTGATTTCCTGGATTGACTGCTTCAGGGCTTCTAGTGAGCCTGCAACATCACATTTGATGACAAGATTCAGCTCTTTGTACTCGCGCTTTTCCTCGCCATCCTTCTCAGTAATTCTCTTAGCGGTGGCTATTTTGACAGTCGGCTTCGCTTTTTCTACCTGTTGCGCGGTATCTCTGGCTTCACGCTCTGTTGGAAAGGCTAGCAATCTGTCGCCAAAATCCGGCAGTGAACGAAGCCCAGCGATCCGAACCGGTGTACTTGGACCAGCACTTGGTATTGCGCGGCCGCGGAAATCTTCTAAAATTCTAACTTTTCCATAAGCAGAACCAATCGCGATCGGCTCAGTCTGACGCAAGGTTCCGTTCTCTATCAAGACAGTTGCCATCGCACCGGCACCCTTTTGCATATGTGACTCGATCACAACTCCAACTGCCTTTTCGTCAGGATTGGCTTTTAGCTCCATCATATCAGCTTGCAGGAGAATCATTTCCAGTAAATTATCAACACCGGTATCCTGCTTGGCTGAGATTTCAACCATCACAGTTTTACCACCCCACTCCTCTGGGATCAGTTCGTATTCAGAGAGTTGTTGCTTCACTTTCATTGGGTCAGCATCCGGCAGATCAATCTTGTTGATTGCGACGATAATTGGAACATTGTTGGATTTTGCTTGTTTTATAACTTCAATCGTCTGAGGCATAATTCCATCGTTAGCCGCCACAATCAAAACCACGATATCCGTGATTGCTGTGCCGTGCTCACGCATCGAAGAAAAGGCGGCATGGCCGGGAGTATCTATGAAGGTGATAGTTTTGTTCTTCAGTTCTTTGTTTTTTGTGTCTGAGAGAGTGACTTGGTATGCAGAAATGTGCTGTGTAATTCCGCCTGATTCCGAATCAGCAACATGAGCTTTTCGAATGCGATCAAGCAGAGTTGTCTTGCCATGATCAACATGCCCCATGATAGTGACTACAGGGGGGCGAGGAATCATATTCTTAGTTGTATCAGTCAATGGCAGGACAGTATCAGAGTATGATCTTTTCATACTTATTTCGGGGATAACCTCTACACCCAAATATTCGCCGATAATTGAAGCAGTTTCATAGTCAATTGTTTCGTTTATTGAAGCCAGAACACCGTTTTTCATGAGCTCGCCAATAACTGCGGTCACGGGAAGACCGGCTTTGTCGGAAAATGCTTTTACTGTCACAATTTCCGGAATTTCTACTTGTTTTTTATCAACTATGTCCATATTTTTGTAGTTTTTTACGCACTCTGATTACTTTACCATAAATTATTGGCCAAGACAACCTTGATTATAGAAGCAAGAATTCAGGATTAAGCAGTAAGTATTTAGGATTAATGCCTATTTCTTTTCAGAACCAGCATCGTCTTTGTCAACGACAATGTTGTTGTTGTAGAATTTCACATTCAAGTTTGGTTTGTTGTATGCGTCAATCTTTTTGGATTCTTCGGCCTTTTTTTCTTTTTTCTCAGCTGCCACCTCTTCGATCGCGAAATTTGCAAAGTCAGAGACCTTTTTCTTCAGTTCTGCGCCCGGCTTTTTCTCAGCAACCTTCTGCTTGATTGCTGGAGCTGGTTCGAGCTTGGGAACTGGTTTTTTCAACTCCTTTGACTTTGGCTGTGTCGGTTTGGGAGAATCAGCCTGAGCTTCAGGTTGATCTAGTGGCATCTGGGTTTGCTGATTGTTGGCTGCTTCATCCTCCTCGGGAAGAATCAGAGCAACAGATGACACTTTGTCTCCTTCTCGTAAACGCATCAGAGTTACACCCTGGGTATCTCGACCAAGCCTCTTGATCTTGTCCAAATCCATGCGAATAAACTGTCCTTTGCGCGAAGCAAGTACAACATCAGCCTTGTCATCATAGACAATATGCATTCCGATTACATTGCCGGTTTTGGCCGTGCAGCTAGCCGCCCGAATTCCCATTCCGCCGCGTTTCTGAATATGAAAATGTTTGATCATTGTCCGTTTGCCAAATCCGTTTTCCAGCACGATTAGCATGTCCGGCTCGACTGGGTTTTTCTTGTCAATTGCGTAAGGCCAGACATTCCCGGGCACAACATCCATAGACATGACCTCGTCTCCACCACGAAGTTTCATTCCAGTAACGCCGCCGGCCGAACGACCCATTGGTCTGGCGTCTTCTTCATTGTAGCAGATGGCTTGACCTTTTTCCGAAACCTCGACAATAATATCCTTGGCATTTGAAGTCTTGACCCATTTCAGTTCGTCTTTGTCTCGAAGTCCCATCGCAATAATTCCGGTTTTGCGGATATTATCATACTTTTCAATTTCAGTCTTCTTGATCTGGCCAAGCTTGGTGCCCATGACGAAATAGGTGCTCTTGTCGTCCTTTGACGAGGTCAAAATTGCCGTAACCTTCTCGTCCTGGCTTATCTGGATAATATTAACAATTGGTGTTCCCTTGGACTGACGTGAAGTAGATGGCAGTTCATAAACCTTGCTTTTGAAGACTCTGCCCTTGTTGGTGAAGAAAAATATATCGTCGTGAGTTCGAGCAGACGCCAGGAAATCAACAATATCTTCTTCCTTGGTCGTCATCCCAACAATACCGACGCCACCGCGAGTTTGACGGCGATAGGTGTCAATTTCCTGTCGTTTGATGTAATTTCCACGAGTGAAGGCGACAATAACCTGTTCATCTGGGATCAAATCTTCGGCTGAGAAATCCCCAAGTGCATGAGGAATTATCTGAGTACGACGAGCATCCCCATATTTCTCAATAACATCGTTAAGATCATCCTTGATTAGCCCCAAAACTTTCTCTGGATGTTCAAGCAAGTCTCTAAAGTATGCAATTCTCTTCAAGAGCTCATTGTATTCTTCTTCGATCTTTTGGCGCTCCAAAGCGGCAAGTGCAGAGAGCCGCATTTCGAGAATAGCATCGGCTTGCTTCTCAGAAAGTTCAAATTTGGCAATTAAATTCTTCTTCGCCTCATCTCTATTGGCCGAAGCGCGAATTGTCGAAATAACCTCATCAATATGGTCAAGCGCAATCTTCAAACCTTCCAAAATATGAGCTCGATCCTCTGCCTTTTTCAGCTCAAATTTGGTTCGGCGAGTAATTACAATTTGGCGATGTTCAATATAGTAGCCGAGCACATCCTTCAGCGTCATAACCTGTGGCTCCATATCAGGAGTCAAAGCGAGCATATTTACATGAAAAGCTGTCTGCATTTGGGTTAATTCAAAGAGCCGATTCAGAACCTTTTTCGGATATGAATTGTTTTTCAGCTCAATGACGACGCGAACACCACGGCGATCAGATTCATCACGAAGATCTGAGATGCCATCAATTCTTTTCTCTTTGACCAAATCGGCTATTTTCTCTATCAGTGATGACTTGTTGACCTGGTATGGTATTTCGGTAATGATGATGCGGAATCCCCTCTTGGCTTCCTCGATTTCAGTCTTGGCTCGCATCACGATCTTGCCTTTGCCGGTCGCAAAGGCAGTTTTCATGTCTTCGGTATTATAAATAATGCCACCAGTTGGAAAATCTGGACCTTTGACGTGCTCCATCAGATCATCAATGCTGGCGTCAGGATTATCGATCAAATGAATCGTACCATTACAAAGCTCAGTCAGATTATGGGGCGGAATGTTTGTGGCCATACCGACAGCGATACCCATAGTGCCGTTTAATAGAAGCTGCGGAATTCGAGCCGGCAAGACAACAGGCTCCTGAGTCGAGCCGTCATAGTTGTCGATCCAGTCAACAGTATCTTTGTCTATATCTTGGAGCATTTCCTCGGCAATCGAAGACATGCGGCACTCAGTATAACGCATGGCAGCCGCGCTATCACCGTCCATCGAACCGAAGTTACCCTGGCCATCGACAAGCATATATCGCATCGAAAAATTCTGAGCCATACGAACCAAAGTATCATAGACAGCAATATCACCATGAGGGTGGTAGGATTTCAAAACTTCACCAACTACGGCGGCGCATTTCCGATATCTTGTATTGTGACGAAGACCAGTCTCGTGCATAGCATAGAGAACGCGGCGATGAACCGGTTTCAAGCCATCGCGAACGTCTGGTAGTGCACGCGAAACGATGACACTCATGGCATAGTTAAGATACGAGGTTTCCATCTCGTAAACTAATTCCTGCGGTTTGAGTCGTCCAATCATCGGGTCATAACGCTCTTCGACAATCGAATTGTCGAGCATTGCACTCTCGACCCTCTCGCCTTCGTCCGAAAGAATTATTTCTTCTGCTTCCGGCTCGGAAATCTCTTCGACTTCCTCCTCGATCTGATTGTCTTCGATGTTTGTGTCTTCTTCGTCCATATTTGCCTCTAATATTTAGAATAATTTAATAAATTTTTTATTTGTTAACCTGTTTACTTGCTCACTTGCAAACTTTAAACGTCCAAGTTCTTTACTGTTTTGGCCATAGTCTGAATAAACTTCTTGCGCGGGGCAACTTGGTCTCCCATCAGCATCGAGAATACTTCGTCGGCTTTTTCGGCATCAGCAATCGTAACCTGAAGCAAAATCCGATGTTCAGGATTCATCGTCGTCTCCCAGAGTTGTTCTGGATTCATCTCACCCAAACCCTTGTAGCGCTGAATATTGAGATTAGAAGCGTCTTCTTTGCTGCCCTTCATCTTCTTGATCAGCTCATCGCGCTCAGCATCCGCATAGGCGTAATTTTTCTCTTTGCCTCTGGTAATAGAATAAAGTGGAGGTTGGGCGATATAAACATGGCCATGACTGATCAAATCAGGAAAATTTCGGAAGAAGAATGTCAAAAGCAGTGTTCGAATATGAGCACCATCGACATCTGCATCAGTCATAATAATAATTCGGTCATAGCGCAAGCGGTTGTAATTAATCTCCTCGCCAATTCCGACCCCCAAAGCTACAATCAAAGCCTTGATTTCATCAGAGGAAAGCATTCGATCAAGTCTGGCTCGCTCAACATTCAAAATTTTTCCGCGAAGCGGCAAGATGGCCTGAAAATTTCGGTCTCTGCCCTGCTTCGCACTACCCCCAGCTGAATCTCCCTCGACGATATAGATTTCTGTTCTCTTTGAATCCTTGGACGAGCAGTCAGCCAATTTTCCCGGCAGCGTCATACCGTCGAGAGCTCCTTTGCGAATAATGGTATCACGGGCAGCTCTAGCGGCAAGCCTGGCTCGAGCCGAAAGCGAACATTTTTCCAAAATCTTCTTGCCCTCTGCTGGATGTTCATCGAGAAATATTCCCAGAGTATCGTTGGTAACCTGTTCAACAATCGTACGAACTTCCGTATTGCCAAGTTTCGCCTTGGTCTGACCTTCGAACTGAGGATCCTGCAATTTCACCGAGAGCACAGCCGTCAAACCTTCGCGAACATCTTCGCCGGTTAGCGCGTCCTTGGTTAGATTATTT